>JALNZD010000008.1 GCA_023229505.1 Bacteroidales bacterium
CAGAAGTAAATCGTTGAAGATTTTCATGGATTCATTATCTTTACTTCGAAGATACTGGGAACTTTCTTGATATATTCTAGCAAACCCCTGTATTTATTAACATTTTGAGGTTAAAGACAGACACTAAATAGTTCATTCCAGAGAATACTGACTTGTTCACCCTGGGTGATAGAATTAGTAGAAACAAATGCACATCTGGTCCTGAACGGGGCTTTAATATTATCGAAGTTAATTTGTAAATCATTCTCACATAGGTATTTTGCAGCCTTAATATACCAGGCTGAAACATAATCAAGCACTCCGGCTCCTTTAACATCTCTGAAAACCAAATTCATATCCGACTTCTGATCAACGTCCTGAAGATGTTTGCCTGAAAACGGCGGATTGCCAAAGATATAGTCGAACCGTTGCTCTTTTTTCTCCCATGGAATCGGGTCGATGAGGCTTTGCCAATCCAGCCGGAGGGCATTACCCTGGACAATATTGGGTCGTTTGACCAAAGGCAGGCGGATATAGTACTCGCCGAATTCTTCACTCACCCGCAGGTTCATCTGGTGGTCGGTCAGCCACATGCCTACCTGGGCAATCTGCGAAGGGAATTCTTCCAGTTCGATGCCGTAAAACCGGTCGACATTCAGCTTGAGACGCTCGGCAATGTCTGTCATCTGCTGGCCTTTCTGGAGCGTCTTGACGATTTCAAGCTCAAGCAGCCGAAGCTCACGGTAGGAGATCACCAGGAAATTGCCACAACCGCATGCCGGATCGAGAAACCGGAAAAGGGAAATCTTTTCGTGAAACTGCAGCAGTTTGTTGCGGCTGTCTTTCACCGTTTCAAATTCTTTCCACAGATCATCCAGGAACAGCGGCTTAATGACTTTGAGGATATTTTTTTCAGAAGTGTAGTGAGCGCCAAGATTACGGCGGGCTTTGGGATCCATCACGCTTTGAAACAAGGAACCGAAGATGGCCGGCGAGATTTTTCCCCAGTTCAGCGCGCAACATTCCAGTAAAATATTCCGCATATTGCTGTCGAATGCTGCCGGCGGAAGCGGTTCTTCAAAAAGTTTTCCGTTTACATAAGGAAATAAGGCAAGATCATCGTCCAGGTTTTTTAACCTGTGATCTTTCGGCTGGTTCAGAATATAAAACAATTCTCCGAGCCTTGCGCCGAGATCGCTTCCGTCCTCATTTGTCCTGTTTTTAATGAAAGTATTGAAATGATCCCGCTCGAAAATACTGGTATCATCCGCAAAAAGACAAAATAACATTCGGACCAGGTAGAGTTCCAGCGGGTGTCCTTCGTAACCGACTTCTTTCAGTTTGTCGTGCAATTTGCCCATCAGCTCGGCTGCCCGGATATTCACAGGATCTTCCTCTTTAAAAACCTGTTTCTGGTAACCCGCTATAAAACCGAATTCTTTGATGTGTTTATAAAAATCTTTCAGTTCAAAATCGACCTGGTGGTCTTCCTCCAGGTCATACAACCGGAAACGGGCAAAATCGGAAACCAGGACATATTTCGGCAGTTCATAATCTTTTAAACCCGGAAAATAATCAAGAGCCTGCCTGTAGGCTTTATCGAGGTTTTTTCCTCTCGATTTGTGTTCGACAAGAATATTTCCCTTCCAGAGCAAATCAATATAACCGGTTGATTCATCCAGTTTTCTGACCGGTTTTTCGAAAGAGGCAATTAACCTTCGCGACACGCCAAATACATTAAAGAATGCATCCCAGAAAGATTTTGCTTCAGCATCTTCACTGGCTTCATTTTCCCATTCTTTTGAAAAGGTCACTGCTCTCGATCTGATTTCATTCCATGAAAGGGCCATAGGTTGGATTATCTGGTCAAATTTATAAAAGATATGAATACAGTTGACAGTTGGCAGTCAGCAGTCAGCGGTCAGCGGTCGGCAGTTGGCGGTCAGCATCATTTATCCACTAACCACTAACCGCTGACCGCTGACTGCTGACTACCGACTGACAACTTTTTCTTATATTTGCCACTTATCATTTAAAACCACCTTTATGAGAACCAAGATCGTCGCCGGTAACTGGAAGATGAACAAGACCTTCGAAGAGGCGGATACACTGATTTATGATATCCTGGATCTGCTGGAAGAAAGGGGAAAACCTGATGAAGTGGATGTTATTATTTGTCCGCCGTTTATTTACCTTGAGCTGGCCGGGGACATTACGGAAGATTCGCCGGTCTTTGTCGGGGCGCAGAATGTCAGCGAGTATGAATCAGGCGCTTATACGGGCGAGATTTCCGCATCCATGCTCCGTTCGATGCATATCGATTTTGCTATTATCGGACATTCCGAAAGAAGAAAGTATTTCAGTGAGACTGATGATGAGCTTCTTGCTAAAGCCAAAACTGCCCTCAAACATGATATTGCCCCTATTTTCTGTTGCGGGGAACTGCTTGAAGAACGTGAGGCGGGTAAGCACTTCAAAATCGTAAAACAACAACTGGAACAAACCATATTCAAGCTTGATGCGGAAGATTTTGCCCGGGTGATCATTGCCTACGAACCAGTCTGGGCTATTGGCACCGGTGTCAACGCCACTTCTGAGCAGGCGCAGGAAATGCACTTCTACATACGGGAGTTGGTCTGGCAGAAATATGGTGCAGAAGCTGCGGCAGAGATTACCATCCTTTATGGAGGAAGCTGTAATACGAAAAATGCAAAGGAACTATTCTCCATGCCCGATGTCGATGGCGGCCTGATCGGCGGAGCTTCCCTGAAAGCAGAAGAATTTGTCCAGATCGTACTGGCGGCTGGGGAATGAGTCATTCTGAACAGTGGAACAGTGGAACAGTGAAACGGTGAAACGGTGGAACGGTGAAACGGTGGAATTTTTAATTTTCAATTTTTAATTAATGGTTTACCTCGAAATCTCTTTTTTCCCACTTAACACTGGAGAAGATAAATCCTTGCTGATGGCTGAACTTTTGGAAAAAGGATTCGAGAGCTTCCTGGAAGAGGAACATTCTCTCCTGGCTTATATTCCTTCGGAAATATATGAGGAAGATATGGTGAAAGATCTGGCTACCCTTCGTGATCATCCGGAAGTGAAAGTCGAGGTTCAGCTTTTGGAGGATAAGAATTGGAACCAGGAATGGGAATCAAACTACCATCCGGTTATCATAGCCGGGAAATGCCACGTCCGGGCGCCTTTTCATCCTCCTCTTACAAATATCGCCTATGAAATAATCATTGAACCTAAAATGGCATTCGGAACTGCCCATCACGAAACTACCCGGCTAATGGCAACCTGGCTGCTGGAACTGGATGTTGAAGGAAAAGAAGTCCTTGATATGGGTTGTGGCACAGGAATCCTGGCCATACTGGCCAATAAAATGGGAGCCCGGTACGTTATCGGCATAGATAATGACGAATGCGCATGGCGCAATGGCCTGGATAATTTCAGGATCAATGAAGTAACAGAAGGGAATGTGTACCAGGGAGATGCAGCTTTGATCGGGATGGACCGCTTTGACCTCATCCTGGCGAACATCAACCGGAATGTGCTCTTACAAGACATGAAAGCATACTGTGAAGGCCTGGTTGAAAATGGTATGTTGCTGTTAAGCGGATTTTATCAGAAAGACATGGAAACTATTGCCGTATCTGCTTCCGGATCAGGATTGCATTTAACTGGGGCACGAAACCTTAATGATTGGGCTGTAATGCTTTTTCATAAATAAAACGGATGAACATGCCTTCGGGAAAAATCGTTTTACTTATACTCGCCATCTTTTCTTCCCTGACATTAAGGTCACAGTTGGTGAAGTCCTTTACCGAAGATCCGGTACAATTTTCCGGAGAAGTTCAATTGCTCTTTTCCAATATTTCCAACCCCACAACCGGTATGAAAGTGAGGGAATTGCTGAATCCTTTCCTTGAAACATGGCTCCTGAATTTATATAATGATACGGAAAGGGCATTGATTATGAGCAATGCAAATACATTGCTTCAAAGGAAATTGTCCAACTACCCGGATATTTATAACTATTTTTCTGTAATCCATAACTTAAAGAAAAAGGGAAACAGGGAAGCGGTCCTGATTTGGTCGGAGGATCTTAAAAACCGCATCCCCGGGCTGAACCAAAGACAAATACAGGCCTTTCTGGAGCAATATGAATTAATGTTCCATGAAGGAATCCTGTTTCAGTCATCATCATTTTCCTGGTTTATTTCCGATACCAGCTTAAACCTGGAATATGACACCGCAATCAGGGTAATCTATAAAAAAGCAAACCTCACCTGCGCTTCAAAGAAAGATACTTCTATAATCCTTAAAACTGTGGGTGTTTTTTATCCTCAAACCCAGCAATGGGAAGCACAAAAGGGAAGAGTCACCTGGGAAAGGGTAGGCCTTGATCCCGATTCAGTGTACGCTGACCTGTCTTATTACCGGATTGATCTGAAATTCTCAGAGTACTATGCAGATACTGTCAAACTAGTCAATAAAAAATATTTCAAAGAACCTCTTTTCGGCGAATTGATCGAAAAAGTGCTTTCAAGTCCTCCCGGACCTGGTTCTTCCTATCCGCAGTTCAATTCATACCTTAAGAACTATGAGATCCGGAATTTATACAAGGATATTGATTACCAGGGAGGTTTCAGTGTTGAAGGTGCGCGGGTTATCGGTTCAGGAGAAATTGACAAAAATGCTTCCCTCTTTATTTTAAAGGATGGAAAAATCCAGGCACACATCAGATCCAACGCTTTTCGCATTCAGGGCGACCAGATCACGGCAAATCCTGCATCGCTGAGTATTCTGACGGATGGCGATTCTATTTATCACCCCGGATTGCAACTCAAATACTTCAATGATAAACGCCAGCTTGTGATGTTCCGCCCTGAATCTGGGATATCTCAAAGCCCGTTTTTTAACGGCTTTCATGAAATAGATATGGATTGCGGTGCCATGTACTGGAACCTCGATAGCAACTTTGTCGATTTTGAATCGGTTCCGAGCGTCAACCGGTTAAGTGTTAATGAATTTATCTCAAATAACTTCTTTTCAAAATTTGATTTTTATAAGATCCAGGGGATAGATGATAAAAACCCGCTTTATATCATCAGGGATTTCTCCAGGAGTTTTAGCACCAATGAATTGACCCCTGCCACATTAGCCCAGTTTATGAATAAATCCCCCGACCAGGTGAAGGCCATGATGCTCAAGCTCAGCATCCAGGGATTCCTTTATTATGACCTGGTCAACGACAGGGCAACAATCCAGGACAGGCTGAACCAGTATATTGAAGCCAGTGCAGGCCAGAAAGATTATGATGTTATCAGGATAAATTCGGAAACCATCAATATCAGCAACGCCTCATTGAACCTTGAGAATTATGATTTGATTATTCGCGGGGTGAAAGAAGTTTTCCTCAGCGATTCCCAGCAGGTTTATATTTACCCTGAAAAAAATGAGATCATCATCAAAAAAGGATTGGATTTTGTCTTTTCCGGGCTGGTCAAAGCCGGGCTTTTTGATTTCTATGCCCATAACTGCTCCTTTGAATACGACTCTTTCCGGCTGAATCTTCCCTTGATTGATTCACTCAGCTTCCAGGTAAAATCATTCCAGAAGGACGATAAGGGCAATCAACCACTGAAAAGAGTTGGCAGCGTGATCGAAAACCTCAGCGGGCAGCTCATGATCGATCATCCATCGAATAAATCAAGTTTGCAATCATTTCCTGAATTCCCGGTATTCATCAGCAAGCAGGAATCTTTCGTTTATTATGATCATGACACCCTTTATAACCGCAACCGGTTCGCCTATCATATTTATCCATTCGTACTTGATAGCCTTGACAATTTCTCAACAGATAACCTGCAATTCGACGGTTACCTGGTTTCTTCAGGAATCTTCCCGGATATAAAGCAACCTTTAAAAGTCCAGCCCGACTATTCCCTTGGTTTTATCAACCAGTCGCCTGATGAAGGATATGATGCATATCTTGACAAAGGAAAGTACTTTGAAGAAGTAAACCTGAGCAACCGGGGGCTCAGAGGGAAAGGGCAATTGAAATATTTAACCTCTAACACCATTTCTGACAACTTCCTTTTTTACCCTGATTCCATGATCACAGTCCTGGCAAAACATTTTACAATCGATGCGCAAATCGCCAAAGTCGAATACCCGGAAGTCACGGCCGACAGTATTTACCAGGTTTGGTATCCTTACATTGACACCATGCATTTGCAGACACTCAGCTTTCCTTTTAAAATGTACAATGAAAAAGCCTTGCTGACCGGCGACCTCTATTATTCCTCCAAAGGGTTATCAGGCAGAGGTAAGATCGGTTTCGAAAGTGTTGAACTCGCTTCTGAAAAATACAAATTCGGCCACCATACGATAGATGCCGATACCCTCGACTTCAGGCTGTTCACCAAAGGGACGGATGACCTGGCCGTTTCTGCTGAGAAATACCGAACCCATGTTGATTTTGATACCCGCGTTGTTGAGTTTAAAACCAATGAAAAAGGCTCCACTGTTTCATTTCCTTACAACAACTTTGTCTGTTTCATGGATAACATTGACTGGTATATGGACCAGCATAAAATGAAGCTTTATAATGATCTTGGGGGAAAATACGCAGGTATCGACCAGATGACCCGTGAAGAATTACTGAAACTGGACCTTTCCGGATCGGGATTAATGGCGACAAATCTTCAGGCGGATTCTTTATCATTCTTCTCGGTGACTGCCCAATATGACCTGAATAAATATATCATCGATGCGGAAGATGTCAAACTGATCAGGGTAGCCGATGCATCAGTTTTTCCAGACAGCGGCTTTGTTAAAATCCTGCAGGGAGGAAAGATCCAAAAGCTGATAAATGCAGGAATCATCACTGATACCGCTACCCGCTTCCATACGATTGAAAGGGCAGAGGTAGATATATTGTCACGGAAGAATTACCAGGCAAAGGGATATTATCAATATCTTGGAACTGACAAAGTCTTACAACAGTTTCCGTTGAGCACAATTGCCGTTGATTCTTCCGGGAGAACCTATGCCCGGGGAGATATCGCCGAAGATGTCAAATTCTCACTTAATCCTCACTTTGGATTTAAAGGCAAAGTGGATTTGGTTTCCTCCAGGAAGGAACTTTTTTTTGAAGGAGGCTTCCAGACGCGGGACGATTGTTTTAAGCCCGGTGAAAAGTACTGGGTGTATTTCAAATCCTGGATCGATCCAGCGGATGTGAGGATTCCGGTGCAACAACCTTTGGTTGATATTGATGGAAAACCACTGGACCTGGCAATACAGATTTCCGATTATGAAGAGGAAATTTATACTTCCTGGTTCAAGCCACGGGTACTTTCATGGGATACTGCTCTTGTATCGGCTTCCGGAGAAGTTTATTATGATGATGCAACCAATGGCTACCGGGTTTCTCCGCCTTCAGAAGTAACCGGGTTGAAAAATCAGGCAGGACTTTTTTTTAATACCAGGAATTGTATAATCGAAGCATCAGGCCCCTTGAGCCTGGGACTGTTTTTTAATTATGTTGATCTGAAAAGTTTTGGCGATATCAAATACCTGGTCATCCCTGATTCCAGTAACTTTAACCTGACACTTACATTTGATTTCCTCTTTTATGAATCCGCTTTGAATGCCATGGCAGATAGCCTGATCTTATCAGATTTAAAAGGGCTTGATGTCACCCGGCAGGAGTACCAGGATTTCCTCCAATACGCGATGGGTGTGCAAGAATCGAAAGATCTTAATGCTGATATCAGCATATACGGAAATATCAGGAGGCTGCCGGAAAAGCTTGTCCATACCTTTGTCCTGACCGATGTGAACCTCTATTGGAATTCATTTACTAAATCATATATTTCAAGGGGCCCGATTGGGATCATGAGTATTGGGAAAAATGCCGTAAACCGTTATGTCAGAGGCAACCTTGAACTGATCCGCCGCCGGAGCGGTGATGTGATCAGCCTTTATTTGGAAGTCAATCCTTTGCAATATTATTTCTTTGATTACCGGAACGGGGTCATGCAGACTATTTCCTCCGATATGATTTACAATAACAGATTAGAGGATTTAAAACCGGAAAAAAGGATGACGAGCAAGCCCGGTCTGGAGGAAACTTACGAATTTGTAATTTCTAGCCGCAGGAAACTAATCGATTTCCTCCGGAGGATGGAACCATTCATGAATTAAAACCGGCAGGATGATAATTCAGTTTATTCTATTAATAATGGTTGCCTACTTAATCGGGTCTATACCAACTTCGGTATGGGTGGGCAAGATTTTTTTCAAGTTGGATGTCCGTGATTACGGCAGCGGAAATGCCGGAGCAACCAATACCATACGGGTGCTCGGTTGGAAAGTAGGTTTGCCTGTATTTATTTTTGATGTTTTTAAAGGCTGGATTGCCGTTATGCTGGCCGGTTTTTTTATTTCTGACGAGGTCGGAAATGATCAATTGGTATATCTGAAAATTGCTTTGGCCACGGCAGTCGTCCTGGGCCATGTTTTTCCTTTATTGGCCGGCTTCCGGGGCGGAAAGGGTGTGGCGACATTACTGGGCGTCGGCATTGCTTTATACCCGGTAACAGTGTGGATCGTCCTGGCTATATTCATCGTAGTATTGCTGACCACAGGTTATGTCTCACTGGGTTCTATCACCGGATCAATAGTATTCCCATTTCTTGAGATATTTCTTTTCAAACAGGAAAATGCGTGGTTGATCGGTTTATCAGTTCTGATTGCCATTTTCATTCCTCTGACCCACCGGAAAAATATCAAGCGATTACTAAAAGGAGAAGAATCGAAATTCAGGCCTGATCGTCATGGTAATAAGCCCGATCAGCCGGTGTGAAAAAAATGTTAAGAAAGAAAATTATCCTTGCTGACCCTTAGTTAATTTTTACCTATTTTTACAATATTAACCCAGATGTTAAATCCTAATCAAACTGCTATATGAAATTCATTGTATCAAGTTCGGTTTTACTGAGGAACCTGTCGGCCCTGAGCGGGGTGATCAGCTCTTCCAATACATTGCCAATCCTGGATGATTTCCTGTTTGAGCTTAGGGAGGAGCAGCTTTTTGTAACAGCATCAGACCTGGAAACAACCATGACTGTTTCCATTCCGCTGACCAAGGCTGAAGAATCAGGTGCAGTGACCATACCGGCAAAAATATTGCTTGATACACTTAAAACATTTTACGATATCCCGGTAATCTTTACGATCAACCCCGAATCCCTGCTGGTTGAAATTTCTGCAGGTGAAGGTAAGTACAAGATGAGCGGTCACAGCAGCGACGAATTCCCGCAATCCCCGGCTCTTGATGGCACTTCCAAACTGACTGTAAGCGCGGGAGTGCTTGTCGATGCCATTAATAAGACAATTTTTGCCACCGGCAGCGATGAATTGCGACCTGTCATGTCCGGCGTATATTGTGAACTCTCTCCTGATTATCTCACTTTTGTGGCTACCGATGCGCATAAACTTGTGAGGTACAGGAGAAAAGACGCACACTCAGACCAGGTGACGTCCTTTATCCTGCCAAAAAAACCTTTGAACCAGCTTAAAGGTATCCTTGCGAATAAGGAATTTGATGTGAATATCGAATATTCCCAGACTAATTCTTTGTTTACATTCGAAAATTTCAGGCTGATCTGCCGCCTGATCGACGGGAAGTACCCGAATTATGATGCAGTCATTCCGACGAACAACCCAAATGTCCTTACTGTTGATCGTGGCCAGCTGCTGAATTCAATCAAGCGCGTGGCTTTGTTTGCCAATCAATCAACCCACCAGATCCGCTTCCGCCTCTCCGGCAAAGAACTGGTCCTGTCAGCAGAAGATATCGACTTCGCCAATGAAGCCAAGGAACGGCTGACTTGCAGCTATGAGGGTGATGATATGGAAATTGGCTTTAATTCCCGCTTCCTGCAGGATATGATCCTCAATGTCACTACCGAACAGGTAAAGTTTGAAATGTCAGCCCCGAACCGGGCAGGTCTGATTTTACCCATCGACAATGAGAATAAAGATGAGGAGATCCTCATGCTCGTCATGCCGGTTATGTTGAATTGAGGAAGTCAGAAGACAGAAAACAGAAGAAATGACAATGAAAAACTGTTGTAGAGCCGTTGCATGAAACGGCCCTACAAAGACGAGAGCGCGAAGTGCTGACTTTGCGCCCTTTGTGTTTTTCTTTATACCCTTTGCGTGAAAAAAATATATCATGATTCAACATTATTGAAAGTTGATTGTTAAGAATAAAAAAAACTAAAACTATGATCCAAAATAACTTCATTCCTGAATTGTACCGTGCAATAGATGCAAAGGATGCAAATAAACTGGTCAGCAATATAACCGAAGATTCAATATTCAGATTTGCCAATATTCCGGCAGTTGAAGGAAAAGAGAATATCACCGCATTTCTCACCGGATTCTTTCAATCAATAAAAGCCATCCGTCATTCAGACCTTGAATACTGGAATGCGGTGGATGTGTGGTTTGTTACAGGCTATGTCAATTACACCCGTTTCGATGATTCCGTCCTTAAAGTGCCTTTTGCTGTTTTATTAAAGATGAAAGCCGATCTTATCAGGGAATTCCTGATTTTCGTGGATAATTCGGAGTTGTATAAGTGAGAAGACAGAAGACAGAAGACAGAAGATTGTTAAATTGCTAAAGCATTGACTGTTGACCGCCAACCGCCAACCGCTCTACTATTCGTTTTCTTCTGTCTCCTGTCTTCTGTCTTCTGACTTCTTAGGCATTAATGCAATAATTTCAGATGCAATCTCCTCAATAGCTTTGCTGGTAACATTGATCCTTTGCCATTTGGGCTGGCTGGAAAAGATTTGTGAAGCATACAGGCATTCCCTCTTGACGTAATCCAGGTTGGCATACTCACTGGTTGTTCCGCCCAGTCTTTCCTGGCGGGCTTTCCGCAACTGGGTTAACCGATTCGGGTAAGTGCTCAGGCAAAAAACCTTATCGGGCGGAATCTGGTAAATGATTTCCGGCATTGGGATGCCCAGCACAATAGGCACATTGGCGACAAACCACTGCTTAAACGCAAGGAATATACTTAACGGGGTTTTAAAGGTACGGCTGACACCCAGCAGGACGATTTCCGCTTTTTTAAGTTCTTCGACCCGTTTGCCATCATCATGGTTGAAGGCAAACTGCATGGTCTCTATCCGCCTGAAATAAGACTCGTTAATTACCCTGAAAAGTCCAGGCTGTTCGCTGGGATTAACTGAAAACTGATCCGACATCCTGTCTAGCAATGGGCCCATCAGGTCGATAGTTTCCACATCGTGTAGCCTTGCAACCCGGAAAAGCTCCTCCCTGAGCTTATCACTGACGAGGGTATGAACGATGAAGGCTCTCATCCCGATGGCCTGCTGAACAAGCTGCTGGATTTGTAAATTGGTGCGGATATCGCTAAACCGGAGGATCTCAATGTCCTGATCGGGAAACTGCGTCATGGCAGCTCTGACAGCCTGTTCTGCCGTCCGCCCCGTACCATCTGATGCCACAAAAATTTGGTGCATTATCACTGTTTTACTACCAGCAATTTGGAGGTAAAAAATCCTTCCTTCGTAATTACTTTGATGATATAAATAGAACTGTTTAGGTGTGATATATCCAGGTCAATTCGTTCATCACCCACTATTTCTTCCATTACTGCACTTCCGTGGCTGTCGATCAATGAAATTGAATTAATCTTTCCTCTGGCAGATTCTATGGATACATGATCTGATGCGGGATTTGGAAAGACTTTGATTTTATTATTCTGAATAATCTCCGGAGTATTTACAAGTGAGATATGAAGCGTATCGGAAGGCATTGATTCCCCATCTTCATAAACACAGGTTACATAATAATAAAGGTAGCAGGGACCAAGATCATGAATGTAATCATGATAAATGGTATCAAATAAATGGCCTTCATGGATTCTTTCATAAGGGAGATTATCAATAGCCCTGTAAACATTAAACACGGGATAAATGATTGAGTCATTCGGTGTTTCCAGGTATGCTCCTAAATTCCATGGCCAACGAAAATCGGGGTTAATTTCAGTCAATGTTTGCCAGTATCCATAATAATAAATCTTAATCATATTTCCATACCCGTCAATAACAGGAGAATTTCCTACCGCCAGGGGGTATCCAGGCCCCAGATCGCTGACCCATAGTCCCACCCAGAGTTCTTTTGAAATGTCCAGCAGAATGGGTGCAAATTCCATTGTATCGAAAACATAGTAAACCAGGTTCTCTTCCAATGGATAATTTAATAATGTGTCAAATATTTCACCTTCCTTCTGGTATACTCTAAGTGCATGATCTAATGCAGATTCCCTTAAAACATATCTGATTTTCGAAATATAAAGGGAATCATACAGGTTGAAATGATTGGCATCCCATCTTATGGCAACTTCTACCGGACATCCGGGACACGATCCTATTGCATCTCCACCATAAATCCCCCGGTCATAATCATACCATCGGTCAACAGGTGATGGAATCCAACCAGAAGGTGGTGTCCACATCAAATCCACCTGATTGGGCAAATGATCAGAACCATTGCGCACATTGGAAGGAGATTGGTAGGTTGTATCCTGGGCGAATAATGTGAAGTTAAATAAACAAAGAGCCGATAAACTGATAATGAAACATTTCATCGCTGTGTAGTTTACCCCAAATATACTAAAATGTTAGATTATTAATAGAATATTTTTCGGATATCGGATGATTGTTTATTTGGTTGCTTAAATGAAAAATCGTCCATGACTTTCCCACCCCTGCCCCTCCCTATGATATTGACCAACAAATAGATACATTAATAAAGGGAGGGGTTATTCATGGTGATTTCTTTCTACCCTGGATTTCATCCAGGGCTACTTTCATTGCACTCCTCGGAGTGCGCTATTGATCGTCGACTGCCGATGCGCTAACCGCCGACCATCGACTGCGAACTGGGAACTGCGAACTAAACCTGCGGTCCTGCAGCCACCAGCCTCTTCCCCTGCTCGTTATCAGTATATTGATTGAAATTCTTAATAAACAAAGCACCTAATTCACGGGCTTTTTTGTACCACTCTTCAGGATCAGCGTAAGTATCTCTCGGATCAAGAATACCAGGATCGACGTCATGCAAGGCAATGGGTACTTTCAGGTTGAAGATCGGGATCGTCTTGGTTTTGGCTTTATTTATCGAACCGTCAAGAATTGCATCGATAATCCGCCGGGTATCTTTGATCGAAATACGTTTTCCTGTGCCATTCCAGCCGGTATTGACCAGGAATGCCTCTGCACCGTTGGCTTCCATCCGTTTTACAAGCTCTTCGCCATATTTAGTCGGATGTAATAACAGGAAAGCAGCCCCAAAACAGGCTGAGAAAGTTGGCTGGGGTGTTGTTACACCTCTTTCGGTACCGGCAAGCTTTGCCGTGAATCCTGAAAGGAAATGATATTGAGTCTGATCAGGTGTGAGTCTGGATACCGGTGGCATAACACCATATGCATCGGCAGTCAGGAAGATGACTTTTTTTGCCGGACCGGCTTTGGAAACCGGTTTGACGATATTATCAATATGATAGATAGGGTAGGAGACACGTGTATTCTGCGTAACTGACCCATCATTGAAATCAATTTTTCCATTCTTGTTAACAGTGACATTCTCAAGCAACGCATCTCTTTTAATGGCATGGTAAATATCAGGCTCACTCTCCTTATCAAGGTTAATGCATTTGGCATAACATCCTCCTTCAAAATTGAAGATGCCTTCATCATCCCAGCCGTGTTCATCATCACCGATTAATGCACGTTTTGGGTCGGTGGAAAGGGTAGTTTTTCCCGTTCCCGACAGGCCGAAAAATATCGCTGTATCTCCGTCTTTGCCGACGTTTGCAGAACAGTGCATGGCTGCAATTCCTTTGAGAGGCAGGTAATAATTCATGATGGAGAAGATGCCTTTTTTCATTTCCCCGCCATACCAGCTTCCGCCAATTACGGCTTTTCCCTCTGTCAGGTTGAAGATGACGAATACTTCCGAGTTAAGCGGAACACCGTCAGTCCGCTTCATGTTTTGCCATTCAAAGTTGACAGTTTTGGCAGCATTCAGTACGACAAAATCCGGTTTGAAAGATTCAAGTTCCGCATCTGAAGGACGAATGAACATATTCTTTATAAAATGTGCCTGCCATGCAACCTCCATAATAAACCGGATATTGATGCGGGTATCCTTGTTGGTACCGGCAAAACCATCTACAACATATAACTTTTTGCCGGATAATTGATTGGCGCCAAGGTCATAGCAGTGATTCCATACAGTATGGTCAACCGGTTTGTTATCAGAGCGGTTGGTCGGGGCAGCCCACCAAACCGTCTCTTTTGACTTGTCATCAAGGACTATGTATTTGTCTTTCGGTGAACGGCCGGTAAAGATGCCGGTCATGACATTAACAGCCCCGAGTTCTGTGAGAACACCTTTCTCATATCCATCCAAATCAGGGCTTAGCTCTTCTTCATACAAATAATCGAATGAAGGGTTATAAACTATTTCTATGACATCACGAATGCCGTATTTATTCAGATCTTCCCTGATCTTCTCCTGATTAGCCATAATGAAGTAATTTGAGATTTATTATCCGGATTTATGATTTGGACTTTTTGCCTTTTTTCTTTGATTTTTTCTCTGAAAGTTTTACTTCTTTCAAAGCCTTTTTACTGATTTTTTTTCGGATGACGGCCTGCGCTGCAGCTAACCTTGCGATTGGCACCCTGTATGGCGAGCAGGAAACATAGTCGAACTTCAAAGAGTTGCAAAACTCCACCGAAGAAGGTTCACCGCCATGTTCACCACAAATGCCTATCTTGATATGCGGTCTGGTCTTCCTGCCTTTTTTTACGGCTATCTTCATGAGTTTGCCAACTCCTTCCTGGTCTAAAACCTGAAAAGGATCAAACTTCAGGATGCCTTTCTTCAGATATACAGGCAGGAATTTTCCGGCATCATCCCTTGAATAGCCGAAGGTCATCTGGGTTAGGTCGTTGGTGCCAAAAGAGAAAAATTCGGCCGATTGAGCAATTTCATCGGCTGTAATGGCAGCACGGGGAACTTCGATCATAGTACCCACCAGGTAATCGATACGATCTTTACGCTCGGCAAACACCTTCTCTGCTGTATTCCTGACAATATCTTCCTGCATTTTCATCTCCTTGAGGGTCCCGGTAAGCGGGATCATGATCTCAGGCAATGCAATAACACCTCGTTTCTTCAGGTTCAGGGCAGCTTCGATGATAGCCCTGGCCTGCATCTCGGAGATCTCAGGGTATGTGTTCCCTAAACGGCAGCCACGGTGACCCAGCATCGGGTTCATTTCATGGAGTTCTTCGACTTTTTGCCTGATCTTTTTAGCAGTAACGCCCATCTGCTTTGCCATTTCCTTCTGATTCTCTTCTTCATGCGGAACGAATTCGTGCAGGGGAGGATCGAGGAGGCGGATAGTAACAGGAAGTTCGTGCATGGCTTCGAGAATACCTTCAAAATCGCTGCGCTGGATGGGTAACAGTTTGTCCAGGGCTTTGCGACGGCCTTTTTCATCATCGGCCAGGATCATCTCGCGCATGGCGAGGATGCGGTCGCCTTCAAAGAACATGTGCTCCGTGCGGCAGAGGCCAATGCCTTTAGCACCGAAATTACGGGCGACAATGGCGTCATGAGGAGTATCGGCATTTGTCCTGACATGCATTTTGGCAAAGCGGTCTGCCAGTTCCATCAGTTCGCCGAAATCGCCGCTCATTTCCGCATCACGGGTCAATAATTTGCCTTCATAAAGCTCGCCTGTCGAGCCATTGAGCGAGATCCAGTCGCCTTCCTTGAATTCCCTCCCATCGATGGTCATCGTACGGGCTTTGTAATCGATCTTGATGTTTCCTGCGCCAGAGACGCAGCATTTTCCCATTCCGCGTGCTACAACAGCAGCATGCGACGTCATTCCGCCACGGGCCGTCAGGATACCGTTGGCCACGTTCATCCCTTTCAAATCTTCCGGGGAAGTTTCAATACGGACAAGGATGGTGGATTTGCCCTGTGCAGCCCATGCCTCAGCATCATCGGCGAAGAAAACCATCTGGCCGGTAGCGGCACCGGGGGAAGCCGGTAAACCTTTAGCTAAAACGGCAGCTTTCTTCATTGCATCGGCATCGAAAACCGGATGAAGCAATTCGTCGAGCTTGTTGGGCTCCACGCGCATTACAGCGGTCCTTACATCGATCATTTTTTCCTTAAGCATGTCCATGGCGATTTTGACCATGGCGAAACCTGTGCGCTTGCCGTTACGTGTCTGCAGCAACCAGAGTTTGCCATTCTGGATGGTAAATTCAAGGTCCTGCATATCTTTATAATGATCTTCAAGTTTTTGCTGGATCTTATCCAGTTCCTTGTAAATTCCGGGCATGGATTCTTCGAGGGAAGGATATTTTTCAGCACGGATTTCTTCAGATATGTTAGCCAGTTTGGCCCAGCGCTGTGAGCCTTCTTTGGTGATTTGCTGAGGAGTCCGGATACCGGCAACCACATCTTCGCCCTGGGCATTGATCAGGTACTCACCATTGAAAATGTTCTCACCGGTGCCGGCATCACGGGTAAAAGCAACACCGGTGGCGGAATTATCGCCCATATTGCCAAATACCATGGCCTGGACACTCACGGCTGTTCCCCATTCTTCGGGGATATTATTCAGTTTGCGGTAATAAATAGCGCGTTCGTTCATCCAGCTGCTGAATACGGCAACGATAGCACCCCAGAGCTGATCCCAGGGATTTGTCGGAAAGCTGTGGCCGGTTTTCTTCTTAACTGTAGCCTTAAATCTTTTTACCAGTTCCTTCAGGTTTTCAGCGGTCAAATCGGTATCATTTTCAATACTTTTTTCAACTTTGAGTTCTTCAATAATTTCTTCAAAAGGATCAACATCTTCTTTGGATGCCGGTTTAAGCCCGAGAACCACATCACCGTACATCTGGACGAAACGCCGGTATGAATCCCATGCGAACCGTTCATTTCCGGTCTTCTTGGCTAAACCTGCCACGGCCTTTTCATTCATGCCAAGGTTCAGGATAGTGTCCATCATGCCCGGCATCGATGCCCTTGAACCGGAACGGACGGAAAGCAGCAATGGATTTTGTATATCGCCAAACTTGCTTCCCATGATCTTTTCCAGGTATTTTACGCCTGCTTCTACTTCAGTGCGGATCATTTCAAGGGCTTTTTCCTTGCCTATTTTGTAATATTGTGTACAGACCTCAGTGGTAATCGTCATCCCCGGTGGAACCGGCACGCCGATCAGGTTCATTTCAGCTAAATTGGCCCCCTTGCCGCCCAGCAGGTCTTTCATTCCGGCATTGCCTTCTGCCTGCTTATTTCCAAACGTGTAAACGTACTTGCGTTTAGCCATGATATTTTTCTTTATTATTTGTAAATGAGTGATTTAGTGTTAAATTATCGGTAATTTTAAATAAAGATGCAAAGGTAGGAAATTTCTGAAAGCTGAACGATTTTAAAACGAGGTGCTGTGAAAAAATAAACAATTCACCTCCTCCAGCTCCCCGAATTTTCATAAGTTTGTCACGCAATTTACAATTGACTGCCAAATAGAAATATGATGAAAAAAATCGGGATCCGTTACGAAGACAAATACGTCATGGAACGCCGTGTGCCGCTTGTACCCGCCCACCTTAAAAAACTTATTGAAGAAGAAGGAGTGGAGTTTTTTGTTGAAACTTCTGCCAAGAGAGTCTATTCTGATGAAGAATATGAAGCTGTCGGTGCTAATGTCACCGATGACCTGAGCGATTGCCCTGTGATCTTTGGCGTGAAGGAAATCCCCATTGAGCGCCTGGAAGCTGATAAAACCTATATCTTTTTCTCCCACGTCATCAAAGGACAACCGCACAATATGTCCATGCTGAGACGGCTGATGGAACTCAACTGCAGTTTGATCGATTATGAGCGGGTAGTAGATGAGATGGGTAAAAGACTGATCTTTTTCGGGCGATATGCAGGCCTGGCAGGGATGATCAATTCACTATGGTCGCTTGGACAACGCCTGGAAGAATCGGGTATCATTACACCATTCCTTGATATCGCCCAGACACATAACTATCACTCCCTTGGCGAAGCTCGCAAAGTTGTATCCAAAGTCGGCCAGAAGATTATCGAAAGGGGCCTTCCGCCGGAACTTAAGCCGGTCGTGATCGGGATTACGGGTTACGGGAATGTTTCCCAGGGAGTACAGGAAATCGCTTCACTGCTACCTGTAAAGGAAATCCTGCCCGATGAGTTGCTGTCATTACATAAGCATGCGCATCTTCCTGATAATATCATCTATAAAGTCGTTTTTAAGGAAGAACACCTCGTTGAACCTGTAAACCCGGAAGATAAATTCGAATTGCTTGACTATTATCAGCATCCTGAAAAATACAAGAGCCAGTTTGAAAAATATCTCCCTTACCTGACTGTACTTGTTAACTGCATTTATTGGGACCAGCGGTATCCCAGGCTTTTGACCAAAGATTTCACTGAGCAGTTATTTAAAGAAGGTGCACCAAAGCTAACTGTTGTCGGCGATATCACCTGTGACCCGGAAGGTTCGGTTGAAATTACGCACAAAGGCACGGAAATCGAGAATCCTGTTTTCGTGTATAATCCTTTTACCCGTGAGCCTTCTGACGGCTTTAAAGGGGAAGGGCTGCTTGTGATGGCGGTAGATATTCTGCCCAGTGAACTTCCCAGGGATGCTTCCCGGTTTTTCAGTGATGTGCTCTGGCGCTACGTGGCCCCCATTGCAAAAGCCGATTTCGATCTGCCATTTTCAAAGATGCGCCTTCCCGGCCCGGTCCGTAAGGCAATGATCCTGTTCAAAGGCGAGTTTACACCGGATTATGAGTATTTGAAGAAGTTTTTAATTTAATAAGTTAACAATATTTTGTAATGAAAAAAGTCCTGATCCTTGGAGCCGGCATGGTGGTGAAACCCATCGTGCGTTATTTACTGGATAAAAATATTATCGTCACGGTTGCTACCCGTACTAAGTCGAAAGCTGATGAAATGATCGCTGGTCATCCCAATGGCCGTTCTGTTGCCTGGACAGTCGAACAGGAAGCCGAACTTGATAAGATGATCGCTGAGCACGACCTGACGGTCAGCTTGCTGCCTTATCTTCATCACGTGATGGTGGCTAAAAAGTGCATCCGCCTTAAGAAAAATATGGTTACTACGTCTTATGTGAAGCCTGAGATGCAGGCACTGGATGCGGAAGCTAAACAAGCCGGAATCATCATCCTGAATGAACTGGGCCTTGATCCGGGTATCGATCACATGTCGGCCATGCGCATCATCGATCATATCCATGGCAAAGGTGGTAAGGTGGAAGAGTTCTATTCCTTCTGCGGAGCACTGGTAGCGCCCGAAGTAGAAGAAAACCCATTCCACTATAAATTCACCTGGGCGCCAAAAGGCGTGGTGATGGCCGGAAATAACGATGGTAAGTTCCTGAAGAACGGGGAAGAAAAATACATTCCGACTGAGAATTTATTCAGGAATCCCCTGAAAGTGAACTTCCCGAAAATTGGTTTACTTGATGTTTATCCCAACAGGGATTCCCTTCCTTACAAGGAGCTGTATGGAATTCCCGAAGCAAAGACCATTATGCGCGGCACATTCCGTTACGAAGGCTGGTGCGAGATCATTGATGCGCTTAAAGTGATCAAGCTGATAACTTACGATAAGATAAACCTTGAAGGACTGACCTACGCCGGTTTCATGGCAAAACAGATAGGGGAGGCCTCTGCGGCAAGCATCCGGGACAAAGTTGCAACCAAACTGGGACTTAAACCTGGCGCACGTCCGCTCATAGCCATGGAATGGCTCGGATTGTTCAGCAATGAGCCTTTAAACAGGAAGGAAGACAGCCCGTTTGAGATCGTTTCCGACCTGATGATCGCTAAAATGATGATCCAGCCGGAAGAACGCGACATGGTGGTGATGCAGCACACATTCCTGGCCGGTTATCCTGATGGGAAAAAAGAGGTGATCAAATCGCGCATGCTCGATTTCGGTACCCTGAAAACCGATACTTCCATCGCCAGAACCGTAGCTTTGCCGGCTGCCTGCGGGGTCGATATGATCCTTCACGGAAAGATCCAGGCCAAGGGCGTCCATATCCCGGTAATCCCCGCCATTTACAACCCGATCCTCAACCAACTTGAAACCATGCATATTAAGATGGTGGAAGAATATGGGCTTCCGGTGAGTGAGAGGATAAATTAGAGAATGAAATATTTCATCACTATCGCCCTGATCCTGGTAATTTTATACCTGATCGGGAACATGGATTTCGGGACGGGCGGAAAGCAAACCAAAAAACAAAAGATCAAAAAAGCAGATATGGTAAAAATGCGTTATGCCAAGTGGATCGGGGGCGGGCTCGGTTGGGCCTTCGGCGGACCGATAGGGGGTATACTCGGATTTATTTTCGGCACTATGGTCGACGGAATGCAATCTGGGAAGTTTGAATACAAACCAACCCAATCGGGCGATTTCAGCATTAGCTTGCTGGTGCTTTCCGCCGCTGTCATGCGCGCCGACGGTAAAGTGATGAAATCGGAACTGGATTATGTCAAAAACTTTTTCATCCGGCAATTTGGAGTAGAAACCGCGAACAACCGGATCCAGATGCTCCAGGAGATACTGAAGCAGGATTTCGACCTGCCTGAGGTATGCCAGCAGATCGGGCAATACATGGAATATCCGTCCCGCCTGCAGTTACTGCATTATCTCTTTGGACTTTCTTCAGCCGACGGGCAATATAACCCGAAAGAGGTTGAAATGATCGGACTTATCTCGGGTTATCTCGGTATCGAAAAGCAAGATTACGAGTCAATCCGGGCCATGTTTGTCAGGGATATTAATAGCGCATACAAAGTCCTTGAAATTTCACCGGAAGCCACGGAAGACGAAGTGAAAGCAGCTTACCGCAAAATGGCTGTAAAGTACCATCCCGATAAAGTCGCTCACATAGGCGAAGATGTCCAGCATGCAGCCAAGGAAAAATTCCAGCAGCTAAATGGGGCGTACGAGGAAATTAAGAAGCAGAGAGGGATGAAATAATTGTAGGGGTCAACGGCCGTTGACCCCTACAGCAATAATTCTTTCCCCTCCAACGGATGGGGGAGGGGATTTAGGGGTGGGGGCGGTCAATCATAAAAACTCCATGACAACCCGAACTTTATGATCCCGTCCTGCATGGGGTAATGAGGAACCATATAATAGCGGCTCTCGCTGAATAAGAAATTCAAGTGCTGGTATTTGATGAAAAACCGGAACCGCTTGACCATCAGGTTTATAAAGACATCCATGTAAACATAGTTCCCGATCTTTTTTTCATCCTGAAGATAAAACATCCGGGAAGCTGGCATATAGGCACTTGCATAATAAGCCGTATTATAGAATAGATCGATGCCAGGTTGCAGTATGCAGGCATTCTTAAATAAAGGCAGGGTAGGGAAGAACGACACCCTGGCCAGGAAATCCGGTACTCTTATAAGTTCTTTGTTGGAATTATACTGGTAAACAAGCAGGGCGTCAATGCCCCAGACTTTCCAACGGAATTCATCTGACAGCGAAGCCTTTACGATATTAATACTTCCCTTATACTGTGCGGGATGCGCTGACTGGTCGAGGTAAACATAGTCGCTGATCAGATGGTATTCAACCTTTCCCTCGATCCCCAGGAAATTTAATGATAATGCTGCCTGTTGGATTATCTGGGAGGAAAATGAAGTATCCCAGCGAAAGTAATTTGACTGGAAATTTGTGAAGAAATAACCAGCTTGCTGACTGGCTGTAATGAAGCTCAGGTTTATATCGCCTGTCTTATTATTTTTTAACTTAAAGCTCTGGTTGGCCATTCCTTTGAGTTCAAAACCACCGTTATTAAAGTCGCCCAGGGTATATTTTCCTGATAAATGGATTGCCATGGAGCGATATGGCCTTATTATTATTGCTGCTTCCGGGATCCAGTTGTTAAAGCTGCGTTTAGATATGGAATCCGAAATAAATGAATGTTTGTTAGCGATGGAAAAGATAATCAGCAGGTACTTCTGTTCGGGTTTGTCGCCCATCCGCAGGTTTGACCAGGAAAAGTGGTTGTCAAATGACTGTACCTGTAATGAATCAAAGGTTTCTGATGAATCAATAACAGGATCAAACGGTTGGTAGAAAGTCGCCAGGGGATCAGTATCGCTATATACCTGGATTTGCCTGGTATAATTAAATGTGTATGAAATCCGTCCGGCATGAAAAGTAGGAGGTTTTGTGATGGTTGAATCTTTCAGTTCCGGTTTTCCGGATAGATAGAAATAGGCATTTGCCAGCACGCCTGACTCTTTGATCAGATTTTGGGCAGTAGGAAGGTTGACATCAAACAGCCGGCTGTCGGTTTCAAGCTTTTCTTCGAAGATCGTATCATTGACGATACCGCCATTTTCACGAACGATGAATTTATTATGATGATAATTGGCAATAGCGCCGAACCGCAGGTTTTTAGTGAAATATTGCCCGGTAAAAACAACGCTTTTATCATCTGATTTTTGGTTAATATAGGTCCCGGGTGAATTGATCAGGAAAAAATCGACTCCCAGGGTAACTGTTCTTTTGATAGTATGGCTATGGATAACGCGAAAAAGTTGTTCTTTTTGAGAACCATTATCATAAACAAGATAGGTAATGGGGATCAGATGCCTGTAATACCGGGTGTTTTCATTGGTAAACGTATAAACATCAAAGGACTCCATCCCGGTAAAAAACCCATCAGACAATTTTGGCCGGAAGACGAGGTTTTTATGGGCCTGGCCGACATTAGAAAAACTGGCATAAAAGCGGCCTGACTGATCGAGGGGGTTATATCGCTGGAAGCCTGTCACGCGGTTACTTCCGACCTTATTGAAATTTCCGACTGCAAGATTGTCGGTCCGGTTATAGTAATAGATAATGGTACTGGTATCATGGATCTGGAGCAGCGAGTCGAGTTTATCGGCAAAGAGGGAAAAGGGGAGGAGGAGAAGAAGGAGCAGGTATGACATCAGTTTGGCCATGAAAATAAAATAGTCGAAAATGAAACGATGCAGGTGATGTTTTATTTTTCAAAAATAGGCATTTCTTCCATCCAATGGATCACCTGTTCTTCAAGTTGGGGGTGAGGCACGGTCATAAAAAAAACCCCGGCATCTGGCCGGGGTTTTTATAAATTCTGGCAACGACATACTCTCCCACAAATACATGCAGTACCATCTGCGCTGGCGGGCTTAACGACTCTGTTCGGAATGGGAAGAGGTGGACCCCGCCGCTATAGTCACCAAAAAATCTTTAGCCTAAGGAGGCTGCAATTTTTTAAAAATGACATGCTGTGAAAGAAAATACAGTTTAGAATGGGATATCTTGACATTTAGCAGAAAGCTACGGGTAATTAGTACTGCTCGGCTTTGCCATTACTGGCTTTACACCTGCAGCCTATCAACGTCCTCGTCTAGGACGACCCTTAAAGGAAGCCTCATCTTGGGCTGAGTTTCGCGCTTAGATGCTTTCAGCGCTTATCTCATCCGAACATAGCTACCCTGCGATGCAGCTGGCGCCACAACAGGTACACCAGAGGTTCGTCCAACCCGGTCCTCTCGTACTAGGGTCAGGTGCCCTCAAGCTTCCAACGCCCACAACAGATAGGGACCGAACTGTCTCGCGACGTTCTGAACCCAGCTCACGTGCCACTTTAATCGGCGAACAGCCGAACCCTTGGGACCTTCTCCAGCCCCAGGATGTGACGAGCCGACATCGAGGTGCCAAACCACTCCGTCGATATGAGCTCTTGGGAGTGATCAGCCTGTTATCCCCGGAGTACCTTTTATCCTTTGAGCGATGGCCCTTCCATACGGAACCACCGGATCACTATATCCTAGTTTCCTACCTGATCGACTTGTATGTCTCTCAGTCAAGCACCCTTATGCTATTGCACTCTACGCACGGTTACCAAGCGTGCTGAGGGTACCTTTGAAAGCCTCCGATACATTTTTGGAGGCGACCACCCCAGTCAAACTACCCACCAAACAATGTCTCCCGATTAAATCGGGATTAGGCATCAGGCAAGCAAAGGGTGGTATTTCAAGGACGACTCCACCACGGCTAGCGCCGCGGCTTCGCAGTCTCCCACCTATCCTACACATCGCTTACCCGATGTCAATGTTAAGTTATAGTGAAGGTTCACAGGGTCTTTCCGTCCCGTTGCGGGTACCCGGCATCTTCACCGGGACTACAATTTCACCGAGCTCATGGCTGAGACAGCGCCCAAATCGTTACACCATTCGTGCAGGTCGGAACTTACCCGACAAGGAATTTCGCTACCTTAGGACCGTTATAGTTACGGCCGCCGTTTACCGGGGCTTCAATTTAGAGCTTCTCCCGATTACTCGGGATAACCCCACCTCTTAACCTTCCGGCACCGGGCAGGTGTCAGGCTCTATACGTCATCTTAACGATTTAGCAGGGCCATGTGTTTTTGATAAACAGTCGCTTGGGCCATTTCTCTGCGCCCCCCGATCACTCGGGGGAGTCCTTTCTTCCGAAGTTACAGGACTAATTTGCCTAGTTCCTTAGCCATGATTCACTCGAGCACCTATGGATATTCACCTCGACTACCTGTGTCGGTTTACGGTACGGACAGCATACATCTGAAGCTTAGAGGTTTTTCTTGGAAGTCAGCTTACAACCACTATCCGCTTGTCCGAAGACTTACGGTACTATCGGGTTTCAGCACATCCGGCGGATTTACCTGCCAAACGTATACCTACGCCCTTCAACGTACTATTCCGTCAGTACGCGGGTCTATCACCCCTTCGTTACCCCATCGCAATGTGTGCTGGTACAGGAATATTAACCTGTTTTCCATCGGCTACCCCTTTCGGGTTGACCTTAGGGTCCGACTAACCCGGATCCGATTAGCGTTGATCCGGAATCCTTAGTCTTTCGGTGTGCGGGTTTCTCGCCCGCATTATCGTTACTTATGCCTACATTTTCTTTTCCAGTCGCTCCAGCAGGCCTTACGACCCACCTTCGATGCCACTGGAATGCTCTCCTACCGATCCGCCTTTCGACGGATCCTACAGCTTCGGTAATATACTTAATGCCCGGTTATTATTCACGCTTGATCGCTCGACTAGTGAGCTGTTACGCACTCGTTAAATGAATGGCTGCTTCCAAGCCAACATCCTAGCTGTCACTGCAATCAAACCTCGTTTGATCAACTTAGTATATATTTGGGGACCTTAGCTGATAGTCAGGGTTGTTTCCCTCTCGGCCACGGACCTTAGCACCCGCGGCCTTACTCCCGAAGAACATGTCATAGTATTCGGAGTTTGTCAGGATTTGGTAGGCGGTGAAGCCCCCTAGTCCAATCAGTAGCTCTACCTCTATGACACTACTATCGAGGCTGCTCCTAAAAGCATTTCGGAGAGTACGAGCTATCTCTCAGTTTGATTAGCCTTTCACCCCTACCCACAATTCATCCAAGCACTTTTCAACGTACACTGGTTCGGTCCTCCATCCCGTGTTACCGGAACTTCAACCTGATCATGGGTAGATCACAAAGTTTCGCGTCTACCCCCTCTAACTGAACGCCCTATTCAGACTTGCTTTCGCTCCGGCTGCCCCCGTCAACGGGGTTAACCTTGCTAGAGAGGAGTAACTCGTAGGCTCATTATGCAAAAGGCACGCCGTCAGTTAATAATCCTGGCAAGCCAGGAGGTTCACCTCCGACAGGTTGTAAGCGCACGGTTTCAGGTACTATTTCACTCTTCTGTTCGAAGTTCTTTTCACCTTTCCCTCACGGTACTAGTTCGCTATCGGTCTCTCAGGAGTATTTAGCCTTGCCAGATGGTGCTGGCAGATTCCCACAGGATTTCTCCGGTCCCGCGGTACTCAGGATACTGCTAGGTAATGGATTTGTTTCGCTTACAGGACTATCACCTCCTATGGTTCATCTTTCCAGATGTATTCTGCTACGCATCCAAATTCCAGTATTGCAGTCCTACAACCTCCTGATGGCCGTAACCACCAGGATTTGGGCTGTTTCCCGTTCGCTCGCCACTACTTGGGAAATCACTATTGTTTTCTATTCCTCCAGGTACTAAGATGTTTCAGTTCCCTGGGTTAGCTTCCCGATTACTCGGGATTCCCGGTCTTCAGCCGGGAGGGTTGCCCCATTCGGAAATCTCCGGATCGAAGGTTATTTGCACCTCCCCGAAGCTTATCGCAGCTTGTCACGTCCTTCATCGCCTCTGAGAGCCAAGGCATCCACCATGCGCTCTTAATTACTTTCTTGCTAATCTAGTAGAATGTCAGGATAACCCAGACATTCTGTATTTTCTTTCAACATGTCAAAGAACTTTTATAGGTATCAGGTTTTATCACACCCACACTTCTATCACACTCACACCCACACCCATCTCGTGGAGAATATCGGATTCGAACCGATGACCCCTAGCTTGCAAAGCTAGTGCTCTAGCCAGCTGAGCTAATCCCCCAAAACGATAACCATACGTAGTCCCGCGCAGATTTGAACTGCGGACCCCTACATTATCAGTGTAGTGCTCTAACCAACTGAGCTACGGGACTATACCTTTACCGCTGGGCAAGGCTTGCTTCCTGTGCTCTTTAGGAAGATACGTTACACTGCTCGTTTTGGAACAAGCCTAATTAAATAAAAAAAGATGAAGCAGCAGCGGAGCAAATACTTTCCGATTAATAACCGGTTGTATCAGCAAATCTCTCTAGAAAGGAGGTATTCCAGCCGCACCTTCCGGTACGGCTACCTTGTTACGACTTAGCCCCAGTCATTGGTTTTACCCTAGGCCGCCCCTTACGGTTACGGACTTTAGGTACCCCCAACTCCCATGGCTTGACGGGCGGTGTGTACAAGGCCCGGGAACGTATTCACCGCGCCATGGCTGATGCGCGATTACTAGCGAATCCAACTTCATGAAGTCGAGTTGCAGACTTCAATCCGAACTGAGACCAGCTTTCGAGATTAGCATCCTGTCACCAGGTAGCAACCCTCTGTACTGGCCATTGTAGCACGTGTGTCGCCCTGGACATAAGGGCCGTGCTGATTTGACGTCATCCCCACCTTCCTCACTACTTGCGTAGGCAGTTTCATTAGAGTTCCCAGCATTACCTGATGGCAACTAATGATAAGGGTTGCGCTCGTTATGGGACTTAACCCGACACCTCACGGCACGAGCTGACGACAACCATGCAGCACCTTGCAAGACGTCCCGAAGGAAATACGCCTTTCGGCATACGTCGTCCTGCATTTAAGCCCAGGTAAGGTTCCTCGCGTATCATCGAATTAAACCACATGCTCCTCCGCTTGTGCGGGCCCCCGTCAATTCCTTTGAGTTTCAACGTTGCCGCCGTACTCCCCAGGTGGATCACTTAATGGTTTCCCTCAGTCGCTGACAGTATATCGCCAACAACGAGTGATCATCGTTTACAGCGTGGACTACCAGGGTATCTAATCCTGTTTGATCCCCACGCTTTCGTGCATGAGCGTCAGTTACAGCTTAGTGAGCTGCCTTCGCTATCGGTGTTCTGTGTCATATCTAAGCATTTCACCGCTACATGACACATTCCGCCCACTTCAACTGTACTCAAGAACGACAGTATCAATGGCAGTTTCCCGGTTGAGCCGGGAGATTTCACCACTGACTTATCATTCCGCCTGCGCACCCTTTAAACCCAATGAATCCGGATAACGCTTGCATCCTCCGTATTACCGCGGCTGCTGGCACGGAGTTAGCCGATGCTTATTCATACAGTACCATCAGTCCCGGTACACGACCGGGATGTTTTTCCTGCATAAAAGAAGTTTACAATCCATAGGACATTCATCCTTCACGCGGCATGGCTGGGTCAGACTTGCGTCCATTGCCCAATATTCCTTACTGCTGCCTCCCGTAGGAGTCTGGTCCGTGTCTCAGTACCAGTGTGGGGGTTAACCCTCTCAGGACCCCTAGACATCGTAGCCTTGGTGGGCCGTTACCTCACCAACTAGCTAATGTCACGCATGCCCATCAATAACCGCCGGAGCTTTCATTCTAAGAATATGCATTCTCAGAATAGTATGGGACATTAATCCCGATTTCTCGGGGCTATTTCCCAGTTAAAGGTAGGTTGCATACGCGTTACGCACCCGTGCGCCACTCGTGTATCTCCGAAGAGACCTTACCGTTCGACTTGCATGTATTAAGCCTGCCGCTAGCGTTCATCCTGAGCCAGGATCAAACTCTTCATTGTAATAATGAATTATTTAATCTCTTGGACTTGCAATTTCACCATAATTGGAGTATTAATCTTGGAGCATTTGCTTCCGCTAGGCTTGCTTCAATCTTTTCAAAGAACTTTTTTTATTCCTTTTGTACTTTTTTAAAGTCAAAAGGGCTGCAAAGATATAACCTTTTTTTTATCCGGCAAACATTTCCAAAAAATAAATAATCATTTTCCGGAAAATGGGCATCTCATGTAATACATGATGTCCGGTTTGCTAATGTTTTCAGGTATTTTTTAAAGAACGAAATTCAAATGAGGGTGCAAAGGTAATAACATTTACTAATATACAATAAAATGCATGAGTAAAAATTAATTTAAGATATGAACATTGGTTAATAAACCCTTAAAATCAAATCAACCACCTCTTCTGGCGATACCGATCAATTCATATTTAAAAGAATCCTTGACGATCAGGAACAAGGCAATGATATAAAAACTATCAATAAGCAGGTCGTAAATAAATTTGATGGTTGCAGAGTTGTAATATGCTGTGAGCAGCAGAACATAAATAAGTTGAATTGTATAAAATGCTATGATATTCTCGATGGCTGACCGCGTGGCGTGTTTTACGGACATATTGAAAAAAAGCAGTATTTGCCAGGTCAGGATCATAATAAAAGGAAGCAGTATAAGATCGGCTTTTTGGGGGTAAGATCCTTTTCTGCCATCAACGATAGTATCAACAATGAACGTCGGGGCATTTTCTACCAGTTTAAGACCTACATGCGTATCATGGGAAAATAGCAATAAGATATTTGCGCCGACTCTGAGCAATTGAGCGTACAAATAAGCAAACCCATTAAACCAAAGGGCCAGCAAAAGCCCTGATGCCCCGAGAACAATTAAAATATTGATAATTTTCTTTTGTCTCATGTCTGCGGATCTTTGGGTTGAAAATCAGGATTGTTCAATTTGTCGCGCCAGGCCCAGACACCAAATATCATAAATCCAAACAGGATATTCCAGACGTAATCATGGGTCGTGTCAAAAATTTGGGGATAATACCGTCCGACATAGCCCATGGCAAAGAAACGGAGAATGTTTGTCAGGAAAATAACAAAGAAGAATATGAGCAGGTTAATGAGTTTATGCTTGAGATTCCAATTGGCAAAAACAGCTAAAGCAATGGCAAACAGGTAGAAATTATATGCGGTACATTCAACGATTATTTCCATGGAAAAACCATCGAGTGTGATGGTAGAAAAGCCCAGTTTCCGAATGGGAATGAAAAACAATTTTCCCATAGCAATAGTTGAATTCGTTGTGAAACCAACGAAAAAATTACGAAATTCTTCTTTTATACCAGGTATATGCACTATGAGTACCAGAAGGAACCATAAGGCAAAAGCCTTGATCAAAGGCAATAATTTAATCAGCAACTCTTTATTGAACAGGGGTTTTTGAGGCTTTTGCGGCTTTTGTTTCTTATCCGGCGTAGCAGTGGGCATCGGTTTTTGATGAACCTTCTTCTGGCTGGGAATCGGTCTATTGCTATTTTTCTTTTTCAAAATGAAAATAATTTTGGAATGTAAAAATAGAAAAAGATATCAAAATATTGATGGATGGAATATTTTTAGGATTTACAAGGTTTTTTAACAAGGTGGCCGTATTACCTTTCGACGATTCAATGATAAATACCGGATGGTGGTTTATATTAAGCTCCGGGCCGGCTGAATTCTTATTTCAGACCGGCCCGAGCGCTTTTTTGCTGGTAAATCAATAAAGGCTAACGATCGTCAAATGAATTCAAGGTTATTCTTATCTGTAGCCTTTTCGCAGTAGATACACTCAAGTCGAAGGTCTTCTTTGTCGATAACATTGAATTTAGTGGGTATCTTTTCGTGGTTGGTGATACAATTTGGATTAAAACAACGGACAAACCTGTTGATCTGATCAGGAATTTCAACCTTTTTCTTTTCGACAACCTGGTAATCACGGATGACGATCAGCGTTGCCGATGGGGCTACCAAAGCGATCTTATTTATCTCATCACTTTTGAAAAAAAGGTTGGCCACTTTTATAATACCTTTACGGCCGTATTTTTTGCTCTCCAGGTTTGTTCCGAAAAGAATCTGTTCCCTGCAATTTTCCAGTCCTAATATTTTAACAACCTGAAAGACACTCTTTGCCGGGATGTGATCGATTACCGTCCCGTTTTCAATGGCAGATACCTGCAATTCCTTCCGCGTCTTTTTCTCATCCATAACAACCGAATTAAGAATTAAAAATTAAAAATTCAAAATTAAACTACTCCAAGTATCGACGCAAGCAAAGCCTGCCTGACAAAGACGCCATTCTGGGCTTGCCGGAAATAATATGCCATTGAGTTGTTATCTACCTCCATTTCAATTTCATTGACCCTGGGAAGAGGATGGAGAACCCGCATATTTTGCTTCGCCCCCTGAAGCATTTCATTCCTGAGAATATATGCATTCCTTACTTTTTCATATTCAATCGGATCTGAAAATCTTTCTTTCTGAATACGGGTCATATACAATATATCCACCTGGGGGATCACATCATTAATATCTGTATATTGAAAGTAATCAAGCTGGTTTTCTTTGATCCTTCTTTTAACATAGCTTGGTAATTTAAGCTCCTCCGGCGAAACAAGGTGAAATGTTGCATTAAAATTACACATTGCAAATGTCAAAGAGTGAACAGTCCTCCCATATTTCAGGTCGCCAACAAATGCGATCTGCAGGTTTTCCAGTTTTCCTTGTGTTTTCCTGATGGAATACATGTCGAGAAGCGTTTGGGTAGGATGCTGGTTAGCACCATCACCGGCATTTATAATAGGTACCGGACTGACTTCGCTGGCAAAACGCGCACTTCCTTCCCTGGGATGGCGCATCACGATTATATCAGCATAATTACTGACTGTACGAATCGTATCATTCAAAGACTCGCCTTTAGAAACGCTGGAGGAGCCGGCTTCAGAGAACCCTATGACCTGAGCTCCCAACCTGGAAGCAGCACTTTCAAAGCTTAAACGGGTCCGGGTTGAAGGCTCAAAAAATAATGTTGCCACAACATATCCTTCCAGGATATTCTGAACGGGCTTGTCCTCAAATCCTTCAGCCAGGTCAAGAATACGGAGTTGTTCTTCTTTGGAATAATCATCAATAGAAACCAGGCTTTTATTTTTCATACACTTTGGTCAGGTAATTGGTTTGCCAAACCTAATCATTTCAATCCATGTTTAATTACGAATTCATCCAGGATATCGTTCAGGTTTGGATCACCGATTTCCTGCAGATCGTAGTAAACCCGGGTATTGGGTTTATTAATTTTGATGATGCGGTTAAGGTCGATGGGGGTGCCAATGATCACCGAATCACAATCAGTTTTGTTGATTGTTTCTTCCAGGTCTTTGAGTTGCTGTGCACCATATCCCATTGCCGGCAGCAGCGTGCCGATATTAGGATAGATCTGGAAAGTCTTTGTCAGTTTTCCAACCGTATATGGCCTGGGGTCTACCAGTTCGGCAGCGCCATATTTTTGTGCGGCAACAGTACCGGCTCCTATTTTCATTTCACCATGGGTAAGGGTTGGGCCATCTTCAATCACCAGGACCCTTTTTCCCTTTATCAATTCAGGATTATCGACTTTAATCGGTGAAGCGGCATCGACCACAATAGCTTTTGGGTTCACTTTGGCAATACTCTCCCTAACCGTTTGGATGCCTTTTGCATCAGCTGTATCCATCTTATTTATAACTACAACATCAGCCAGGCGGAGGGTGACTTCACCGGGATAATAAGTGAGTTCATGCCCGGGACGATGGGGATCAACGACGGTAAAGTTCAGGTCAGGTTTGTAAAAAGGAAAATCATTGTTTCCGCCATCCCATAAGATCACGTCGCATCCATCAGGGTCTTGTTCAGCTGCCCTGAGGATAGCCTCATAATCGACCCCGGCATAAATCACATTGCCTCTAACTACGTGGGGCTCATATTCTTCCATTTCCTCGACAGTACATTTGTGCTTGGCGAGGTCACCGATGGTAGCGAAGCGCTGGACCTTTTGTTCGACGAGATTTCCATAAGGCATGGGATGCCTGATGGCAACTACTTTCAATCCCTTAGCCATAAGGATTTCAATAACGCGGCGGGAGGTTTGGCTTTTACCACAGCCAGTCCTGACAGCACCAACAGCGATAACCGGTTTGGTCGATTTGACCATGGTATCTTTAGGTCCCAGCATCATGAAATTAGCACCGGCAGCGTTCACGATCGCGCTGACAGCCATAACTTTCTGATAAGTGACATCGCTGTAAGAAAACACACAAATGTCAGCTTTCAATTCCTTTATCAGCCGGGGAAGGTTTTCTTCGGCGAAAATGGGGATTCCTTCCGGGTAGAGGTTTCCGGCTAATTGTGCCGGGTACTTCCTGCCATCGATGTCAGGGATCTGAGCAGCAGTAAATGCTACCACATTGTAAGATTCATTGCCGCGAAAATAAGTGTTGAAGTTGTGAAAATCTCTTCCTGCAGCTCCTATAATGATCACATTTTTCTTCATTACGTAAGCTTTTAATGGTTAGTGATTGATTTATTTTGAACAAAGATAGAACTTTAACTTGAAACCGGAAGGCGGTGAAGTTGATTTTTTGATGAAGGCTTTAATTCGCTATTTTTGGGGTCTTGATTTTACCAAAAATGATAGAAACGATACTTGCAGAAAAAACGACAGAAGCCATCAGCCTGTTATTCGGACATCAAATAGACCCTTTATCGGTTACCGTGCAGAAAACCCGCCCTGAATTTGAAGGAGACCTTACTATAGTTGTTTTCCCTTTGACCCGTTATTCCGGTAAATCACCTGAAGAAACCGGAAAGGATATAGGAAACTGGCTTCAACAGAAAATTAGCCTGGTCACTTCTTTCAATGTGGTCAAAGGTTTCCTGAATTTAGTGATAAGTGATGATTTCTGGCTGGATTTCTTCTCAGCAAACTTGCTTAATCCAACATATGGTTTCACTCCTGAAGATAAAGGCCCTCCCGTGGTTATAGAGTATTCATCTCCGAATACAAATAAACCATTACACCTTGGGCACATCCGGAACAATCTCCTGGGCTGGTCGATTGCAGAAATATTAAAAGCCAATGGCAGGAAAGTCATCAAAGTGAACCTGGTCAACGACCGGGGTATTCATATTTGTAAAACGATGCTTGCATATCGCAAATGGACTGATGGCGTATTGCCGGAAAAAAAAGGACAGAAAGGCGATATATTCGTAGGAAATCTTTATGTAAAGTTTGAACAAGCCAATAAAAAGGAAATAGATAATCTAATTGCCAAAGGTCTTACTGAAGATGAAGCTTACCGGCAATCTAACCTGACGCAGCAAGCTCTGGACCTTCTGCAACGATGGGAGGGCGGTGAACAGGAGGTCAGGGAGCTCTGGAAGACCATGAATAACTGGGTTTACGAAGGATTTGACCAGACATACAAACGACTTGGAGTTGATTTTGATAAAATCTATTATGAATCGGAGACTTATCTTTTAGGGAAGGATTTGGTCAGAGAAGGACTGGAAAGAGGCGTTTTTTTCAAAAAAGATGATGGCTCTGTCTGGGTCGATCTGAATGATTACAAGCTGGATGAAAAGCTCCTGTTACGTCCTGACGGAACCTCGGTTTATATCACCCAGGATCTTGGGACTGCTCAATTGAGGGTTGACGAATATAAACCGGGACAGTTACTTTATGTTGTTGGTAATGAACAGATCTATCATTTCGATGTTCTCAAGATTGTGCTTAAGCTATTGGGAAGGGATTGGTCTGATAAGATTCTGCATGTTTCCTATGGGATGGTGGAACTTCCAAAAGGGAAGATGAAATCCCGTGAAGGCACTACTGTGGATGCTGACGAACTGATGGAAGAAATGTATGAAACGGCAAAGAAAACCACATCTGAACTGGGTAAACTCGACAATCCCGATGACCTGGAATGGATTGAACTATTCGAGATGGTGGGAATGGGTGCGCTGAAATATTTTATCCTGAGAGTTGATCCAAAAAAGAATATGTTGTTCAACCCGGAGGAATCTATCGACTTCAACGGACATACCGGGCCTTTCATCCAATATACCCATGCAAGGATCAGGTCTTTGCTTGGCAAAGCGGAAAGCAAGGGATTTCGAAAGCCCGGCCTGACGGCTGATTTGCCAGGCCCAATGCTTCCAAAAGAAAAACAGATTTTAATACTGTTGTATGAATTTCAAGCTGCAGTTTCGGAAGCGGGACAAAGCCTCAGCCCAGCGATCGTTGCCAATTATTGCTATGAACTGGCCAGGGAATATAACCAGTTTTACCAGGAAATCCCTGTGCTTCGCGAACCTGATGGGGGGAAACTCCGATTCAGACTTGCCCTTTCGGAATTTACCGGAGATGTGATAAAAAGAGGAATGGGGTTGCTTGGGATACAGGTTCCGGAGAAGATGTGATGGCAGTTCCCAGTTCCCAGTTCGTGGTCAGCGGTCGGCGGTCGGCGGTCGGCAGTCAGCAGCTAAAAACTAATGACTAATGACTGACGACTGACGACTGTATCTCTGGTTCCCAGATCTTCTTGAACAAACCGCCATCTTTACCGTTGAAAAACGATTCGGGATTGGCAGATGAGGTGATGATATAAGCCACATTTGTATCTGCAACCGGGTAAGCCTGGATCTGAACAGGTATGAAATTATTGCCTTCGATCTTCAGCGAGTGACTTGGATTAGAAGGAAGTACTCCCTTATCCACAAATTTGTTCGCAGTAAGCCGGGCTAAAGTGGAACGGAACCTGACCACCTTGGTTGAGTCGATTGGAGCCCCATTTAAAAGCCACTTTCCATCCAGGTTTTCGAGAACTTTCCGGCTACCAGGTTCATCAAAAGTAATACGGTTAATATCGGCCGGGTTTACACTTACGAGGTTACGGATCCGATACGAATTGACATTGCCGCTGAAACTCATCTTTAAAAATCCATCCACCGCGTAGACATCTTTTTCATCAGCCAAACGAACATAAGTGGTCATATCACCGCGCTGCTGACGGGATTGCACCTGTTGCTGCTGTTCCTTTGGCATATTATAGGCGAATTTGCCGATATAAATCTCTGCCACCGTTTTTTCTGAAGCCTTAAGGGTAACCAGTGATGCCGCACTATCGGTTACTTCATATTTAATCCAGGCTTCCTTTCCTTTCCCGGCATATCGCTTGGTTGGCAGATCGCTTAATAGCTTTAGAATATTTTTAACAACATTGGAGTCAGCCGTATAATCCTGACCGCCATTGTTTACGATCCATTTATCTTCAGATATTCTAAGGTCGACAACACCTTCCTTGCTTTTAGGGTCATTGATCAGGATTTCCGTGATGGTAGCCGCATCAAACGACAATACCTTATCCCTGAAAGTCCTCTCATCTGATCCTGCATATCTGACAATCAAATAGATGATCATTAAGATGGCCAGGATGATTATCAGGATCCCGGAACTGAATTTTTTAAACATAACCTTCCTCCATTCTTTTGACTCTTAAAATCCTGTTCCTTTGATTTCTAATGATGCCATAAACAATGATAAGCATTATAGGAAGCAGGAAGTTGAGCCACTTTAAAAACAGTTTTCTTCCTTCTTCAACATCTTCGAGCGGTCTTGCCGTAATAGCTTTCGTGCGCAGGTCGATAAGCCCGGTTTGATCGGAAAGCCAGTCGACAGAATTTACCATAAGATTAACATTGTCCGGCTGCAGTTGTTGTGGGCGCTGACTTTCACCATTGACTGGGAAGTCACCGTCGCCAACCAGGATAATGTTGGATTCTGCATTTCCGGAAATTCTTCCTGAAAGCACAGCGGCCACGGTAAGCCCTGCGAGCGGGAAGTCGCGATCTGTCCATTTCTTGCTGACATCAAAAGAAACAGGGGGATTCAGGGTCCCGGATTTTTGTGATGAAAATGCAATGGGTGTAAATGTCAGGCTGGTATCACCGGTGAACTGGATTGTGCTGGCAAAAGGCAGGAGAACCTGCTCAAGTCCCTTGGTAACCGGGTGATCGGCAAATTTCTGGATTACCGGCAGATAAGGGAAGCTTATATTGGTGGTGTAGTTCATGAAACCAGTTTGCTGCTGCACGCCGACTGATCCGCATGTCGCATCGACCAGGAAATTATTATCGATAAACAAACCTTTCCCGCTCAACCAATCCTCAAGGCCGGTGTGAATTGAAGTGCCCCTGACCGTTGTGAAATCTCCCTGCACCCTATTATAGGCAATAAAAAGATTTCCTCCCCTTGTAAGATATTCGTTCAGGGCATTCAGGTGTGAAGGTGGAATCGTATCTGCAGGAGCGATAATTGCGATAGTAACATATTTGCTAAGATCAGCGCCAGGATTGTCCAGGTTTATTTCCTGCACCGAATAAAGGATTCCCAGGGATGCCATAACCTGCTGCAGGGCTGCCAGGGGAGGTTCTCCATGACCCCGGACATACCCGATGAGCGGTTTTTCAGTCACCGAAAGTTTTTTTATTGAGGATGATAGTGCGTATTCCATTGCAGTACCGCCCTGAATTACAGGAATGATCTCTTTATCGTTACCCATTTTCAGGACAGCGCCAAGGAATACCCTTTTCTGGGTCATCTGGTCTCTTTCCCTGACGTTTATAATATTGGGCATGATTCCTTCCTGCATGGCTTTTTTTTCTGACTCCTGATCCTTATTCGGATCGATGAATTCATATACAAGGTTTCCTTTAGCAATATTTGCATACTCCACCAGTATGTCTTTAAAGTCGGTCCTTGCCTGAAGCAATTGCGGAGGCACATCTTCCGTAAAGTAAGCCGTAACGGTGACAGGTTCTTCCAATGAGCGAAGGATGTTTTTAGTTGCCTTACTCAAAGTGTAGCTCTTGTCTGCGGTCAGATCGAGCCGTAAATAAAACTGCTCTGAAAGAATATTAACGACTATGACTATCCCGATCGTCAGCAGGACCTGGGTTGTAATCGATTTTCCACCTTTCTTTTTCATATCCTATGATTTCTCAGATTTCAGACTAAGGTTGGTTAAGCAATTCTTCTTCTTAAAAGGTTCATTTCCGTAAGGATCAATCCAATGAAAATAATGGATAAGAAGAAAATCAAATCCCTGGTATCAATGACACCCCGGGAAACAGATTCAAAATGTCGGGAAATACTCAGGAAATTGATGATTTCCCCCAGGATACCGGACAGGCTGCTTGCAAGCAGGTCGAAAATTATATGGAAGAAGATCCCGATAATCAGCGCCAGCAGGTATGCCACGATCTGGTTATTGGAAAAACTGCTGGCAAAAAGGCCTATGCTGATATAAGCGCAGCTAATCAGGATCAGGCCAAAGTACCCGGTAATGACACTGCCGTGATCCACCGGGCCCAGGGTAGCAACTGTGATGTAATAAGGTAAGGTCAGCCCGAGAGCGATAAGGATCAGGATCAAAGTAGCCATGAATTTTCCGGCGATTACCTGCCAGTCGGTCACGGGGCGGGTCAGAAGCAATTCAATCGTCCCCGATTTGTTCTCTTCAGCAAAAAGCCTCATGGTGATTGCTGGGATAAAAAAGAAAAGCGTCCAGTAAGCTATGCCAAAGAAAGATTGAAGGCTTGCTTGTTTGATAAAAAAGATGTCCGTCCCGAAGATCCAGGTAAAAAATCCGCTAAACCCCAGGAATGCAACCATCATGATATAAGCCATCAGGGAATCGAAAAATGAACCCAGTTCTCGTTTTGCAATGGTCCAGATTTGTTTCATAAGTGAATATCTTTTAATCTTTTAATTCATTGTTAATTCACGGAAGATATCCTCAAGCTTGGTTTCGACAGAGGACATGCCGGTAAGCACCCAGCCTTTGCTGACGCAGAGGTTAAAGACGGCCCTGCGGGATGATTGACCCTGCTTGCTCTGGATTTCAAAGGTATGGTCTTCATGTTTGAAAAAATCAACAGTTTCAACATGTTCAAGTGTTTGAAGGGCATTAAAAACAGTATTAGTGTCGCCGTCTTCGATCTTAACTTTGAGGATTTCCTTTCCATGGGCCCTTTTTCTTAGCTCTTCAGCCGTCCCGTCTGCCACGATTTTTCCTTTGTTGATGATGAGGATGCGGTCGCATGTTGCTTCGACTTCCGCCAGGATATGAGAGCTGAGGATAACGGTTTTCTCCTTACCGATTTTTTTGATCAGTTCACGGATCTCGACGATCTGGTTAGGATCAAGCCCTGCTGTCGGCTCATCAAGGATCAGCACATCAGGATCATGGATCAGTGCCTGCGCCAGGCCGACACGTTGTTTATAGCCTTTCGATAATTCGCCGATTTTTTTATGTTTTTCACCTTCAAGCGCGCACAAACGGACCATCTCAAGAATCCTTTTCCGGATTTTGATTTTTTCGATACCCTGAAGCCCGGCAACATATTTCAGGTAGTCGATAACCGGCATCTCCTCGTATAAAGGATTGTTTTCGGGAAGATAGCCGATGTGTTTTCTTATCTCTTCCGGTTGCTCCCGCAAAGTAAACTGCCCGACAGAAATATTGCCTTCATTGGGTAAGAGGTAAGTGGTGATAGCTTTCATTGTTGTCGTTTTTCCGGCACCGTTCGGGCCGAGAAACCCCAGGACTTCGCCTGTATTTACCCTGAAAGAGATATCATCTACGGCACGCTGGGTGCCATATAACTTGGTGAGATTTTCAACTATTATATCCATATGCACCAAAAATTTGATGCAAATGAAAGGAATTTTGAAATAGCCAAAGAGGGGGAGGAGGTGGTTTTAACAAAATTTAACAGACACATTATCAATAGCATTCCACTTACGTGGAATACTATTCAACGGCTGTTCCTTTGAATGATCCGCTAAATTCTTCCCATTTCTGTGTTTTATAGGCATTTTCGCCGATATAATGCAGGATGGATTCAAATTCAGGCGATTTACGATAACCAGGAACAGTTGTGACTTTGTTTAAATTTTCATCCAGGAAAACAAAAGACGGATAGGACATTCTGCCGCTTAGCAATTCCTGGGCTAACTTGTGAGAGGAGCGGCTGCCTGCCGGGTTTGGATTCACGAATTTTGTGCCGTTAAAGATTACAGTGTCTTTCCTTTCAGCATTGAATTTCACGGCATAGAAATTCCGGTTCATGTAATCGACTATAACCGGGTTGATAAATGTGGCCGCGTCCATTTTCTTGCACCAGCCGCACCAGTCGGTATACATATCGATAAACATTTTCTTAGGTTTTTTCTTATTGAGCGCAACAGCTTCTTCGAAATCAAGCCATTTAATCTTAGCCGTTGGTGCGGGGTTGGCCTGTGGCTGCTGGGTTTGTGCGTTGGCCGGGAATACAATTAATATGCTGGCAATTATCGTAAGGCAGATAAAAAGGATTCTCTTCATGGAATTAAATTTTTGCGAAATTAAAACGAATATCTCATTTAATATATTGAAAGATGTTAATTTGTGTTAATTAATAATCTTTCGAGCGCTCAATTTCCCGTTCAACATCTTTTTTCTTAATGGTTTCCCGCTTGTCATAGCTGTGTTTTCCCTTGGCAAGGGCAATTTTGAGCTTAGCAAAACCTTTGTCATTAATAAAAAGTAACACAGGGATTATGGTAAAACCTTTTTCGCGCGTTTTTGTTTCAAACTTCCTTAATTCCCTGGCGTTTAAAAGTAATTTGCGGTCACGTTTTGGATCGTGGTTATAATGTGTCCCAAGCCTGTATTCCGAGATATGAAGGTTTCTGACAAACAATTCATTGTTGATGAAAGTACAGAATGAGTCAACGAAACTTGCTTTGCCTTCCCGTATCGATTTTATCTCCGTGCCGGTGAGTTGAATGCCTGCCACGAATTCTTCAAGGAGGAAATACTCGAAGTACGCCTTTTTATTTTTAATGCTGATGGTTTTGGCGAAGGTGCTCATGATTTTGTGAAACGGGCTGCAAAGATCGTTAAAAATCTTTTAATGTTTAATAGAACACGGATGACACGGATGTTACGGATTTTCACGGATTACATTCAAAATTTTGAGTATTTTTTAATATCCACCGGGTATATTTTCTTCTTTTTCCTGATAAACAGAAAAATAATAATTATGATTCATCTGGAAACAACCTCAGAAATTATCCGATGTTTCTATAAAGTTTATAATACCTTGGGTTTTGGATTTCTTGAAAAGGTGTATGAAAATGCAATGTACCTGGAAATGAAAAACCATGGACTAACATGCAGCAAACAGGTTCCCATAACCGTATTCTATGAAGGAATTGCGGTGGGAGAATACTTTGCAGATTTTATTGTTGAAGATAAAATTATTCTTGAACTAAAAGCAGCAGAAACTTTAGTTGAAGAACATGAACTCCAATTAATAAATTATTTGAAGGCGACGAGAATTGAAATTGGTCTTTTATTGAATTTTGGAAAAGAACCACAAGTCAGAAGAAAGATTTTCACTAATGATAGGAAGACCTGATTAAGAATTAGTTATCAGTATGCATTATAGTTAAAAATCCGTGAAAATCCGTCACATCCGTGTCATCCGTGTGCTATTTTTAAATTTTTTTTAGAATTTCAAATCAATTCCCGCTAAAAAATTGATCCCGGTTTGGGGGAAATATCCATCATAAACACCATAAACACCTTCAGAATAATACCGGTAAACCCACGCGTTGGATTCGTATTTTGTATTGGTGAGATTGTTGATTTTCAAGCTGAATCCGAGTTGTTTCATTGCTTTGACTTTCAAGCTATACCTGATCAGCAGATCGTTAATAAAGTAAGGATCAAGCTTTCTGTCTTTGCTTGAAGTATTGTCAATATACTGCTTTCCGACAAATTTACTGAACAGCGAAATATCAAGCTTCCTGAGAAGTTCCCATGAAAGTATGCTGCCAGCGATCAGGGATGGTGAGAAGGCGATGTCGGTGGTGCCAAGCTCATTTGTAATCTGGGTGGGGGGCCATTCATCCCAGTTGTCGATATATTCGGTAAAATTGAAGATTTTGCTGGAACTTAGTGTCCCGTTGATGTCCCAGCGGAGATTTTTCAAAATGCGGATGCCCAGCGACAGCTCAAGTCCGGTGCGATAGCTCCGGTCTACATTTTCCATGACCGGATCGCCGACATCATTGATACGGCCTGTTAGGACAAGTTGGTCACGATAATACATAAAGTAAAGATTAGCATCGGCGGAGAAAATCCTGTTCCGGAATTTATACCCGGCTTCAGCATTGTAAAGGCTTTCGGCAGTGGGGTAGGGGCGGGCAGGGTTAGCATCGATCAGGGCGCTGCGGTTGGGCTCCCGGTTGCCGATAGCAAACGACAAATAAGCCTGGTTCTGGTCGTCAATATTAAAGAAGGCGCCAAATTTCGGATTAAAAAAATTGTATAGATGTTTTTGGCTGATATCCCTGAGGTCATTATCAATCCCGTCAATATGGTAGTAAATCCTCCTGTATTGAAGGTCGCCGTAAAGGTTAAGCTTTTCACTCGCCTGGTAATCCATCCTGGCATAAAGGTTTACGTCGGTTTTCCCAGCCTTGCTTTCATACCAGCGGTAGTTTTTATCGAACAGGACAGCGATCCTTGCCCAGATGATCTCACCATAGTGATTCCCGTCGTAATAATTGATGGCTCCCCCGATAGTAGCCCGAACCCTGTTTTTATTGTCGAAATTCAAACCGAAAGTGAAACCATAAAAATGATTATCCAGGAAGCGGCGCCTGATTAGATCAGTCGAAGTGATGGTGTCCGTTCCGATGACTGCATTTTCGAGCTGGTAATCGCTGAATTCCTGATTTGTTTTATATTCTTCATAATAACCTATTCCGCGCGTGTAATGAAATGCCGTACTGAGGTTCCAGTTTTTGTTTATGTTTTGCAGCCAATTCACATGATAATGTGTCTGGCGATAATTATCAGTCTGGTTTTCGTAGTATTTCAGTTTGCCATCAGCATCATAATAAGCGCCCAGGCCATTATAAGTCCGGTTCGAATCGAGGAGGTAAGAAGGGACTCCATCCCATGCCTGGTAAGTTTCTTCCGTTCCCGAGATCATCATAACTTTTACTATTGAATTTTCACCGTAATATCCTCCGGATAAAGCGTAGGAAAAAAGGTCGGCAAAAGCCCGGTCTATATATCCATTTGAGTATATCCGTGAAAACCTTCCGTCGATAACCCATTTATTTTTAATAAGGCCAGTTCCGGCTTTGAAAGTCATTTTATAGGTATCGAAAGAGCCGGCTGAAGTATTGATCTCGCCATAAGAAGAAGCTTCCGGGTCATCACTACGAATATTGATGCTGGCGCCAAAAGCAGCGGCCCCGTTGGTTGAAGTTCCGACACCCCGTTGGATCTGAATACTTTCAGCAGAGGAGGCGAAATCAGGAAGATCAACCCACCAGACCCCATGCGATTCTGAATCGTTCAACGGGATGCCGTCGATGGTCACATTGATCCTGGTAAGGTCCGTTCCTCTTATTCGGAGGCTGCTATAGCCGATGCCGGTGCCGGCATCCGAGGTGGTCACAACAGACGGGCTGGTTTGAAGAAGAAAGGGCATATCCTGCCCGAGGTTCACCTGTGCGATTTCCTTGCGGGTTACGGTAGAATAAGTTGTCGGGGAGTTTTCGGCAGCCCTCGTAGCCGTGACGATCACTTCGGAAGCCATGATGGCGGAAGGTTTCAACGGAATCTGTAGAGCAGTATCTTTGGTTATTTTTATTTCAGAAGAATAGGTTTCATAGCCCATATAACTGATCTTCAATTGATAAGAATCTTCTTTCAATCCAGAAAGACAGAATTTTCCGCCTGTAGATGATATGGCAGTTTTGAATGTATTTTCAAGAAGGACATGTGCGCCGGCAAGGATTTCACCTGTTTCGCTGTCAGTGACTTTACCGCTGATGGAATACTGGCCGAAAATAAATGCCGGCCAAAAGCCGCACAATGCCAGGATCAGAATTAATCGTTTCATAATCAAAGAATTTGACTGGCAGGGGAGACCAAAAGAAAGGAGTTTTTCATTTTCCTACGCCGGCATTACCCGGATCAGGTTCAATGGGTATGATCTCAGCCCGTTCTTATAAGGCACCCCTGATGTTTAGTGCAAAGTTAATAGTTAAAAGGGAAAAGTGAATTTTTAATTTTTAATTTTGAATTTTTAATTTATCTAACCTAATGAGCTTAGGATCAAAATGAGATTCCAGCACTGCCCTGGGCAGATCAAAAACTAGCAGCGTTGATTTATCGATTATTGTCGAATCGGATGTGGCGATGATACCAATCTTTGCCTTTCTGATCAGGTGGTCAGGAGATTGATCAGCGATGATTTCAATTTCCGGTTTTGAGTGCTTCGCTTTTTCAGTTAATTTCTCTGAAATTTCCCGGCCATTTTCCAAAGGATTATCGATATAAATAACAGCTTTCTGTATTTTCAGACCATCCAGGTCTTTTAAGAGCAAGTCCAGCCCTTTGTCAAGATGTACTTCCCATTCTCCGCTGCCATGGCTTTCCGAGGCATCGCGCACAAGGTTGTCACTGGAAATGAAGACGGGAAAGCCTCTCAGATAAGCTGCAAGGGTATATAGCACATTGAACAGGTCGATATGAAGAACCTGCTTACCGAGTTTCTTTGAGGTTACGATCCGGCACTTTCGCTTTTCAGCCTTTTCATCCGTGGTTATGCCCCTGTATAACATCGAACGCTCGAAATGGCTCAGGGCATAACGTGTGGAGATCAGCTCGTGGAGGGATTTTTCCGGGTATTTCTTATTCAGCAGAAGGATGTAATCTTCAATTGCCTGCCTGAAATTCTCAGTGAATTGCATGAGATATATTTTGATTCGAATATAAAGAATTTCTCGCAGATTTTCGCAGATTTTTCCGCAGACCCCGCAAATAAATTAAAATGGTACTTTTGGAATTTGGAATTTGGAATTTCTCATCATCAACGGCCCCAACCTTAACCTGCTCGGCAAGCGGGAACAGGACATCTATGGCAAAGAGTCGTTTGAAGACTATCTTCGGAAATTAAGGTCTGAATTCCATGATACTTCCATCGATTATTTCCAGTCGAATGTTGAAGGAGAGATAATAAACAAGATACAGGAGGCAGGATTTGTGAAGGGTGCAATCATTATTAATCCCGGTGGCTACAGCCATACCTCTGTGGCTATTGCCGATGCCATGAAGGCTGTGCCGGCCAAAGTGATAGAAGTTCACATCAGTAATGTTTTTGCACGGGAAGAATTCCGGAAGACTTTGATCACAGCACCTTGTGCGGATGGATTCATTAGCGGCTTCGGGCTGGAGGCCTACCGGCTGGCTATTTTGAGCCTTCTCCGGGATTAGGCGTGAACCGGCTCGCATCAAGCTGCAGGAAAGATTTTTTTCTTTGCAGATAATGCTGTAGTACGACGTTTCCCCAATAGATCTGTGAAACCTTCAGATGCGGTATCTTTTCCCGCTTTTTCCTCAGCCTCGACAGGTTTTTCCAGAAATAGAAATGTGCCCGGATTACAGCCGCCATGTCTTTAAACCCGCCATCAACCAGGAATTTTAAAGCCGCGACATAATCGAGTAAAAGACGGGCTGCAAGCACCCTGACCAGGCGTTCCTGCTCAAGGTTTTTGTATAGCATTGTAATGTTGTTCCGGATGTTCAGGTAGGTCTTGCGGGAATTATTCTTAGGAAGTGTCCCTCCGCCGATGTGAAAAATCGTTGAATCAGGACAGAACATAATCTTATATCCCTGGTTCTTGGCCCTCCAGCAAAAATCAATCTCTTCCATGTGGGCGAAAAAGTCATCATCAAACCCACCCAGTTTATGGAAAATATCTGCTTTGACGAACATGCATGCGCCGGTGGCCCAAAAAATTTCCGTTGCCTGATCATATTGCCCTTCATCTTTTTCAACCGACTGGAATAACCTGCCACGGCAAAAAGGATAACCGTATTTATCAATATGTCCGCCGGCCGCACCGGCATATTCAAACTTTTCAGGATCATAGTATGACCTGATCTTCGGCTGACAAGCTGCAATTAGAGGGTCTGACTGCATCAACTGCAGCACAGGCGCGATCCAGTCTTCAGTAACTTCAATATCAGAATTCAATAGGATATAATTATCAGCTTCAATCTGCTTAAGAGCAAGGTTGTAACCTCCGGCGAAGCCGAAATTCTGAGTTAAGCGAATAATTCTGATTTCAGGATGATTTTTTTCAAGATAAGCCAATGAATCGTCTGATGAAGCGTTGTCGGCAATAATGATTTCAGCCAGGGGACAACTATGCTGGATTACTCCCGGAAGGAATTTTTCCAGAATTTTTTTTCCATTCCAGTTAAGTATAACAACGACTGTTTTCAATGCAAGAGATTAGTGCTCCAAAAGTAAATCAAAAAAACTCAATTGCAATATCCTATCCTTCAGGCACACTCCTTTTATTTTTCCACCTTCTATGCGACCATAGCCAATTATCAGGATCCCGATTAATAGAGCTTTCCAGCATCCGGATATATTTTTCCATGATCTCAAACTCAGCTGTATTTCTGGGGTCGTTGGTGAGCAGGTGAAATTCACCTGTATATCTTCCTCTTTCAGTGCGGTGAATATCTAAAAAAACCACAGAAAAATCGAGGGATATGGCCATTTTCTCAATCCCCAGATAAAAAGGTGTATCCTGGTTTAGAAAATTGCTCCAGTAATTGATTTCGTCATAGTGTGGGGTCTGGTCCGCAGCTAATATATTGAAGGATGTAATGCCATGTTGTTTGTGACGGATCAAGGTGCGGAAAGTATGACGGAAGGAAATGGTGAATTTAGGATTTAACCGGTTTCGAAGTGATTCCATGTATTTATTAAAGTATTCATTGTTAAGGGGTTTAATAATTCCATACCCTTTAACCTGGGAAACCAATCCCAGTTCTTGCGCAATCCACTCCCAATTACCACAATGGCCGATGGCAACGATTACGCTGCGGCCACCAACTAAGGCATCGTTCAAATGTTCAAATCCCATGAAATCAATACGTTTTTTCAGGATTTCCGGACTTATACTTCGTAATTTGATGACTTCCAAAGTAATATCTGCGAGGTTCCTGTAATACTTGCCCATTATTTTCCTGATTGCAGCCTGTTTTTTTTCAGGAAATGAATTTTGAAGGTTTTCGAGAATAACTGATCTCCTGTAACGGAATATATACTGTAAGAAAAACCTTAAAAGATCAGAGAGCAGGTATAGAAGAGGGAAAGGTAACCAGGACACTATCCGGATGAGAGCCTTAAAAAAGGCGAATAAAACAGCCATTCTATCAAATTAAGTCAGGAATGGTGCAAAGATAATAACTCTGCCTGAATGATCAGACGATCATGTTCAACGCGGATTTCTGTAATAATCCTCTGCCTGTCCACCGTAAGTAGTATGGGGTTTCTCAGCATCGACATTATAGGGGTCATACCATCGATTGTTGAGGAATATCTGCCACTTAAAATTTGAAATCTCACCGATAGCATCTGAGTGCAACAGTTTGAAATTATTGGTGACCATGTCATGGGTATAAAAAACAAATTTTTTATTTCGCTGGTTATTGCCCAATACATAATAGTGCCAGATTTCATAGGGGTAGCTGCTTGGTTCGTTGTAACTTTCACTGATAATGTTCGGCGGGCCGTATTTCAGGTAAACCCTGCCCCGGTCGGTTTCATATCCTTTACTTATCTGTGTTTTATAAGCATTATTGACTACAAGGACCATTTTAAAATATTCCCGCCAGGCTTTTTCCGGGTTAGCTGCATCACGTGAAGCCCAAAAATTATAAAAGAACTGCTGTTTGGTCTTTAAATCGGCTGTTTTAGATTGCTTGTAAATAAATGTTTTTTCCAGCTCTGTTGCAATGGGATCCAGGCAGTTGATGAATTCCTGGAGTGTATCGTTGCTCCTGATCTGGTTGGCGAAGGTGGAATTCACATCAATTGCTGCCAGGTCTTCGAGACTAAACTGTATATTAGGATTACTACGCTGGAAGAAGATATCGTTGTAGGCGACCACATCATTTTGCTTATTCCTGGCCTCAATGATCATTCTGTAATTCCCGCTGGGTAACCCTGAAATATCGTATTCGTTCAATACCGGAACAATTGCACGGGTATCCAATTTTTTATAAGAAACAAAATCCTTCAGGGTATTACCTGTTTCGAATGATTTGATCATGCATACCACGAGGAATTTCTCACCGGCGCCCAGGATTTTTTCCGTATTGTATATCTCCGCATAGTAGGTTAATTTATTGACAGATTCCGGGTAGAAGTTATAAACCATCGGGATAAGGTCGAATCCACCTTTAGTAAGAATATTTTGTTTATCAGACGGAGAAAATGACTCGACCAGCTGAATTCCTGAAAAACTAATATTTTCATCATCAAACTGAATACTGACCGGCTGGATCGCGTTAAAGGGTTTTTTACCTGCATTCAGGTCAGAAATAATAATCTCCATTTCATAATCTCCTTCCGGGATAAAATACCGCTGCTGGTCGATAAAGCTGAAATCGATGGAGCTGGTATCCTGGACTTCCGGGCTGAAAAGCTGGTATTTGTCATATTCTTTGATTGCGCTTTGCTGGCGGAAAATAAAAATGACTTCGATATTGCCCTGAAAGAGTCCTTTGTCATTTTTTTTGTAGATAACTGTTTCCCCGGCAACCGACAGGTAAGTTTCAATAAATGGGATCTGATCCGGGACATTAAAAACGGTATAATTAAGGTAGGCCTGAAGGTTTTTAGCCTGAATGGGGACAAAGCCGCAAAACAATAAGGATGCCAGGATGGGGATAACTATTTTTTTCATTGCGGAAGCATTTTAGATTAAATAAATCCTATTCTGGACAAAGATATTATAATCATATCTGAAAAGGTATATTAATCAGTTATAGGTAAGGATAAGTCAGAATCAGGCAAATTTTGAATTTGGGACTGGTTTGGTGCAGAAATGTTTGTAAATTTGCGCGCCAAAGGAGAAATGGCAGAGCGGTCGAATGCGGCGGTCTTGAAAACCGTTGTTCCGGTGACGGAACCGGGGGTTCGAATCCCTCTTTCTCCGCGAAGCGGGTGTGCTCGGAGAGATGGCAGAGTGGTCGAATGCGGCGGTCTCGAAAACCGTTGATCTCTTATGAGGTCCGGGGGTTCGAATCCCCCTCTCTCCGCGAAAAGAGTGTGGGTGTGGGTGGGCAAGTGAAGTGTGGGTGTGGGATTTTATACCGAATTCGGCAATCGACAATTGGAAATTACTAATTGCATCCTAATAACCTATCACCACTAACTAATAACCGAAAACATTTCCTTCTTATCTCATCCGATCATTATTATTTCGTTAATATTTTTTAAGAAAGCCTATCAGTCTGCAGGAAATCCGGAAATTTTCCCTACTTTTGCAATCCCTGAATTTGCCTTGATCCAATCACTAAAAACATTGATTTATAAAGCCATATGAGTTATATTAAGTTTGATAAAAAGCAACTCGTAAACCTGGAATATTCATTGAGCAGGGAACTGATCCGCTCGAACCGGGCAGGTGCTTATGCCAGCATTACCATCACCGGATGCCATACCCGCAAATATCATGGCCTGGTTGTGGTGCCTCAACCTGCAATCGACGATGACAATCACGTATTACTGTCCAATTTCGATGAAACAGTCATCCAGCATGAGGCGGAATTTAACCTGGGAATCCATAAGTACCCCGGTGGGATTTATTATCCCCGCGGCCACAAATATATTCATGACTTTTCAACTGACCCAATCCCGTATAACATTTATCATGTCGGGGGGGTAGTCCTCAAACGGGAGATGTTATTTACACAGGCAACTGACCGGTTTCTTATCCGTTATACATTATTGGAAGCACATTCTCCGACAAGGCTCCGCTTTAAACCATTTCTTGCTTTTAGAAATGTTCACCGGTTGAGTAAGGCTAATATCAATGTTAATAACAAGTATGAGAAAGTACCGAACGGCATACGCATGAAGCTTTATACCGGCTATTCCCACCTGTATATGCAGTTTTCCAAAGCTCCTGAGTACACCCATGTCCCCGACTGGAATTATAATATAGAATACCAGATGGAGATGGAAAGAGGGTATGAATACCAGGAGGATCTTTTCGTTCCGGGCTTTTTTGAGGTCGATATCAAGAAAGGGGAGTCCGTTGTTTTTTGCGCCGGGACAACTGAAATCGAACCTTCAGCTATAAAACGTGCTTTCAACAGCGAGATCAACATTAGGATACCGCGTGACAGCTTCGAAAATTGCCTGATAAACTCTGCCCAGCAATTCATCGTGAAGAAAGGAAAGAGGACTGACGTCATTGCCGGTTTCCCATGGTTTGGCCGCTGGGGAAGGGATACCTTCATTGCTCTTCCCGGCCTTACGCTCATGCTGGGTGAAGAAAAGCTCTTCAGGGCCGTTATCGACACCATGATACGGGATATGAAAGGGCCTTTATTCCCGAATTTCGGCATAAAAAATAAAAAAGCCTATAATTCAGCCGATGCTTCCCTATGGTTTATATGGGCTTTGCAGCAGTATTCCAACCTTTATCATAACCGGCAGGAAGTCTGGAAAGTTTATGGCAGCAAGATAAGAAATGTCCTCCAAGGTTACCGGTCCGGGACACCGGGCTATATCCACATGCAGGAAAATGGACTTATCTGGGCAGGTCAGCAAGGATTAGCCCTTACCTGGATGGATGCCATCGTGAATGGTAAGCCGGTTACACCGCGATATGGATTGCCGGTTGAGATCAATGCGCTTTGGTACAATGCCATTCGTTTTGCTATAGAACTGGCTGAACATAATGGAGATAAGAAGTTTGTAAAAGAATGGGAGCTTATCGCTGATAAAATACCTGATGCATTTACGCAAACCTTTTGGATTGAAAAGGAAGGTTACCTGGCCGATTATGTTGACGGAGATTTCAGGAATGTCTCAGTAAGACCTAACCAGATTATTGCAACTTCACTCTCTTATTCACCACTCGATGAAGAAAAGCGCCGGAATGTGCTTGATGTTGTTCAACAGGAGTTGCTAACCCCCCGGGGAATAAGGTCATTAGGGCCCAAAAATCCGCTGTATAAAGGGGTTTGTTTTGGCGATCAGAAAAGCCGTGACGAAGCATACCACCAGGGAACAGCCTGGCCATGGCTTTTAGGCCATTTTGTGGAAGGATATTTAAAAATTTATGGTAAACCGGGCGTTCCATTCGTTAAATCGCTTTACCAGGGATTCGAAGCGGTTATGACGGAACACGGGATTGGAACGATTTCAGAAATTTATGACGGCGACCCGCCACACATTGCCCGGGGAGCTGTTTCCCAGGCATGGAGCGTGGCTGAATTGCTACGGATTCATGATATGATTGGGAAGTATGAAAAAATGAAATGAACGCAGAGAGCATGGATGCATGGAAGCATGGAAGCGGGGAATTTTTAATTTGGAACAAGCAATAAAGCATGAAAATATTAATGTTCGGGTGGGAATTCCCGCCACATATTTCGGGAGGATTGGGAACGGCATGTTTCGGCCTGACAAAAGGGCTGGCCAAGCATGATGTCGAGATCATTTTTGTGGTTCCCAAAGCTTATGGCGATGAAAGCCAGGAGGCGGTCAGGCTGGTCAATGCCAGTGATATCAACGTAAATATGAAGGAATCCCTTTATAAGGAATACTGGAAAAGGATAGAATATATGGAGATCGGCTCCAGTATTATTCCTTATGTCAGCCCGGAAGAATTTGAGCGGATCCATTCACAGAAGGAACTTGAGAAGATTTCTCAGGATAGCAATGTTTTTGCCGACCGCTTTGAGTTCACAGGTACTTATGGCAAGAATCTGCTGGAAGAGGTTTCCCGGTATGCCCTTGTTGCATCGGCCCTGGCCATGTCAAAAGATTTTGACATCATCCATGCCCATGACTGGCTTACTTACCCGGCTGGTATTGCCGCTAAGTACGTCAGCGGAAAACCGCTTGTCATCCATGTTCATGCCACAGAATTTGATCGTTCAGGAGAAAATGTCAACCCACAGGTTTTCGATATCGAGAAAAAAGGCATGGAAGAGGCCGACAAGATCATTGCAGTGAGCAATTTCACGCGCAACATCATCATTGAAAAATACGGGATACCTGAAGATAAGGTTGTTACGGTGCATAACGCGGTCGAGCCTACTGAAAGAAAAGATGTGAATGGCAGTAAATATGTGCCGGAAAAGATCGTTACTTTCCTGGGAAGGATTACTTTCCAGAAAGGACCTGATTATTTTATAGAGGCCGCCCGGTTAGTGCTTGAAAGAGATGATAATATCCGGTTTGTTATGGCAGGTTCTGGTGACCTGATGGAAAAAATGATCCATCGCGTAGCTCAGCTGCGGATCGGGCATAAATTCCATTTCACCGGATTCCTGCAAGGGACCAACGTCGACCGCATGCTGGCCATGTCCGATGTGTTTGTGATGCCATCGGTTTCCGAACCTTTTGGGATTGTCCCGCTTGAAGCCATGCGCTCCAATGTGCCGGTCGTCATTTCCAAGCAATCCGGCGTTTCAGAAGTGCTGAAACATGCCCTGAAAGTCGATTTCTGGGATGTTCATGGTATGGCCGATGCCATCTATGGATTGACCCATTACGAAGGTCTTCCGAAGATGTTTTCAAAATACGGCAAAGATGAAGTGGAAAGCCTGAAATGGGAACATTCCGGTCTGAAAGTCAAGGAAGTTTATGTAGAAATGATTAAATGATAAACCAATCAAATTATCGTCAAATGCGTTCAATTTGCTTTTATTTCCAGGTTCACCAGCCAATGCGGTTAAGAACATACCGGTTCTTTGATATAGGGGCCTACCATAATTATTATGATGATTACCAGAACAGGTTCATCATGCGCAGGATTGCCGACAAGTCGTATATCCCGATGAACAAGCTGTTGATGGAGCTGATCAAAGAGTATGGCCCCGCATTTAAAGTGAGTTTCTCCATCTCAGGCGTAGCCCTCGACCAGATCAGGATGTATGCTCCCGATGTGTTAAAGAGCTTTCAGAGACTTGCGGCAACCGGTAACGTCGAATTCATTGCAGAAACATATTCGCACTCTCTAAGCTCACTCAGAAGTAAAACTGAGTTTTTTGATCAGGTCAGCAAGCATAAAGCCATGATCCGGCATTATTTTAAGCAGGACCCAACTACTTTCAGGAATACCGAGTTGATCTATTCTGACGGAATAGGGGCGATGGTGGCTGAAATGGGCTTCAAGACCCAGCTGACCGAAGGTGCAAAACATATTCTGGGTTGGAAAAGCCCAAATTTCATTTATTGTAATACCATCAACCCGAAATTAAAAGTTCTGCTGAAAAATTACCAGTTATCAGATGATATCGCATTCCGGTTTTCCGAAAGGGGATGGTCGGAATGGCCCTTGACAGCTGAAAAATTTGTTGATTGGCTGAATGCGTTCGAATCGAAACAGGAAGTTGTCAACCTGTTTATGGACTACGAAACTTTCGGGGAACACCAATGGCGAGAAACCGGGATTTTTGACTTCATGCGTGCTCTGCCGGCAAGGGTATTCTCTCATTCCGATTTTTCCTTCAACACGCCGTCGCAGCTTTCGGAGAAACTTCAACCTGTCTCGGCTATCCATGTGGAAGATCCGATTTCCTGGGCCGATGAGGAAAGGGACCTTACGGCCTGGCTTGGCAATGATCTGCAGGATGATGCATTTGATAATCTCTATGCGTTGGAAGAAATGGTCAGAAACTCAGATGACCCGGAGATTCATAAAGACTGGGGTTTCCTGCAAGCCTCCGACCATTTCTATTATATGTGCACCAAATGGTTCTCCGATGGAGATGTCCATAAATATTTCAATCCATACGGGTCGCCATATGAAGCCTATATCAATTACATGAATGTACTTTCTGATCTCCGGCAGCGCCTTGAACAAGGGTTAAAGCCCGGAGAGCATCCTAAAAAAAAACTTCGCGATCCTGACCTCTTCTAAAATAAATCAAATAAGTCCGTTTATTTTATTAATTACTCATGGAAAAACCCGTTAGCCTCAAGCCCGACTTTGTATTCGAAGTGAGTTGGGAAGTCTGCAATAAAGTTGGTGGAATTCATACAGTTATAAGCACAAAGGCGCCATTTATGTGCAAGGAATATGGCGAAAACTATATTTTACTGGGGCCGGACGTCTGGAAGGAAACCCGGGAAAATCCCGAGTTCACTGAAGATGTCAACCTTTTCAAAATCTGGAAAGAAAAGGCACTCACCGATGGCCTGAATATCCGGATCGGGCGTTGGAATATTCCTGGACGCCCTGTAATTATCCTGGTTGATTTCACGACCTTTTTTCCCCGAAAAAATGAAATTTTCGCTGAATTCTGGGAAGAATACCAGTTAGACTCTATTTCGGGGGAGTGGGATTATATTGAGCCCGTGATGTTTGGATATGGCGCTGCAAAGGTAATTGAGAATTTTTACGAATATCATTTTACGGCACGGGAAAGGATCATCGCTCATTTTCATGAGTGGCTGACAGGTGCCGGGATCCTTTACCTGGAAAAGTATATGCCTCAGGCAGGCACAGTGTTTACGACACATGCAACGATACTGGGCCGGTCAATTGCCAGCAACGGTAAAATGCTTTACGATCATATGGAAAAGCTGGACGCCGCAGCGCTTGCCCGGTCCTATAATATAACTTCCAAATATTCTCTTGAGAAATGCTCGGCAGAGGTTTCAGACTGCTTTGCAACAGTTTCTGAAATCACGGCCAGGGAATGTAAATATTTACTCCAAAAAGAACCTGACCAGATTACCCTTAACGGGTTTGATCCATCCATTGTTGCAGTGCCTGAACAAATGCAGGAAAAAAGAACCAAGGCACGCAATCTTTTATTTCAGGTCACCGGATCATTACTGGGATACGCTGTCCCGGACGATTCAATATTGCTCCTGAACAGTGGCAGATATGAATTCAGGAATAAAGGTATCGACTTGTTCATTGACAGCCTGGGGGAACTCAATAAGATAGCTGGGAAACCAATCCTGGCCTTCATTATGGTTCCCGGAAACATTGCCGGTTCAAACAAGGAATTACTTGACCGCTTGCAGGGCTATTCAGGGAATGAACCACTATCTCATAAATACCTTACACATTCTATATACCATGAGGAATATGACCCGGTGCTCATACGGATCAAGGAAGCCGGTCTGAAAAACGAACCCGGTGACAGGGTCAGGATCGTTTTCACTCCTGCATACCTGAATGGTCATGATGGTATTTTCAACCTGCCTTATTATGAACTTCTTCCCGGATTTGATCTGACAGTTTTCCCTTCTTATTATGAACCCTGGGGTTATACACCCCTGGAAAGTGCTGCTTTTGGGATCCCGACCATTACAACAAGTCTTGCAGGTTTTGGATTATGGGTACAGTCTCTTCGTAAAAAAAATGACGGAGCTATCAAGGTTATCGATAGGAATGATAACAATGTTGCGGAAGTTTTATCCGAGATGACCGGTTTTATCCAGGCTTTCACCCTTAAGAACGTCAAGGAAATAAAACAACTGCGCCTGTTAGCCGCTGAACTGACGAGAACTGCCTCATGGCAGGAGTTTTTCGGGTATTACAGGAAAGCATATTCCTTTGCACTTAATAAATCGGATGAAAGATTTGAATTATTTCGTGACAAAAGGCAGCATCAGGCATATTTCCTAAAAGACATTCCAGTCGAGCAAAAGCCCATCTGGAACAGGGTTGTCGTTGAACCTTCCATTCCCCAGAAACTTGAAAAGCTTGCCATCCTTGCCCAAAATTTATGGTGGACCTGGAACTATGAGGCTGAAGAGCTATATGAGCAAATTGACCCGGAGCTATGGCGGCAATCGGGAAGGAATCCCCGTATCCTGGCTGAATTGTTGAATATCAATAGGCTGAAAACGCTTGAAAAGGACGCTGACTTCATTCTTAAGATTGATGCGGTTTACAAAAAGTTCGAAAATTACATGGCTGAAGCTAAAAATAAGCCCCAGGAAAAGATTGCCTACTTCAGCATGGAGTTTGGGCTGTATGATAATATAAAGACATATTCCGGCGGATTAGGGATCCTTGCGGGAGATTACCTTAAAGAAGCCAGCGATTCGAACAAAAATCTGATCGGGGTTGGGCTACTATACCGCTATGGCTATTTCCAGCAAAGCATTTCCCTTTTTGGCGACCAAATTGCCGAATACAACCGGCAAAAGTTTTCACACCTGCCGCTGACCCGTATTATAAATAGCAAAGGTGAACTGATGAAGGTCAGTATGGCCTTGCCGGGAAGGAACCTTTATGCCCAGGTATGGGAGGCCAATGTGGGAAGGATCAAGCTGTACCTGCTCGATACCGATATTTCAGACAATTCCCTTACCGACAGGGCCGTCACCCATCATCTCTATGGGGGCGACCAGGAAAACCGGTTTAAGCAGGAGTTACTCCTGGGCGTTGGGGGTATCCGGTTAATGAAGGAGCTTGGCATAGAAGCAGATGTTTATCACTGTAACGAAGGTCATGCTGCTTTTCTAAGCCTTGAAAGGTTAAGGATACTGGTCCAGGAACATGGACTAACCTTTCACCAGGCCATTGAGGTCGTCAGATCCTCTTCGCTTTTTACCACGCATACACCGGTACCGGCAGGCCATGACTCGTTTGACGAGGACCTGATGAGAACTTATATTTCACATTATCCTGAACGGCTGAACATTACCTGGCAGGAATTCATGAACCTGGGAAAATTCCGGGAAAACGATCCCACAGAAAAATTTTCCATGAGCGTGCTGGCCGTAAAAATGTCGCAGGAGGTCAATGGCGTGAGTAAAATTCATGGACGTGTATCGAATGAAATGTTCCAGGGGCTTTTCGAAGGGTATTATCCTTATGAATTGCATATCGGGTATGTAACCAACGGGGTTCACCACCCTACCTGGACCGGCAGCCATTGGATCGACCTTTATAAAAAACATTTCGGAGAGGAGTACCTTACCCATCAGTCTGACGTCAAATATTGGGAAAAGATAAGGAATGTGCCCGACAAGGAGATATGGACTCTGCGCAACTATTACCGGAAAGACCTGATCAATTATCTCCGTGAAAAGCTGACTGATGAACTTACCCGCCGGCAGGAGAACCCGAAAGTCAAGCTGAAAATGATTGACTCGCTCGATGAGAATGCCCTGACCATTTGTTTTGCACGTCGTTTTGCTACTTACAAGAGGGCTCATCTACTTTTCAGTAATCTTGAAAGATTATCTGCTATCCTTAAGAACAAAAACCTGCCGGTACAGATTATTTATGCAGGTAAAGCACACCCGGCCGATAAGTCAGGACAAGATCTGATCAAGAAGATCATTGAGATTTCTAAAAGTCCGGATTTTCTTGGTAAAATATTTTTTATTGAAAATTATGATATTGAACTGGCTAAGAGACTGGTACGTGGTGTAGATGTCTGGTTGAACACGCCTACCCGGCTTCAGGAAGCTTCAGGGACAAGTGGCGAGAAAGCAGTAATGAACGGTGTGCTGAATCTCAGTGTGCTCGATGGCTGGTGGGCGGAGGGTTACAGGCCCAATGCCGGCTGGGCACTGCGTGAAGCAATGACGTATGCCAATCAGCAATTCCAGGATGAACTGGATTCTGAGACCATTTACGGCCTGCTGGAAGAAGAGATCATTCCTTTGTTTTATAACCGCAGTAAAGGTCTTCCCGTGAAATGGATCGCCTTTATCAAGAATTGTATTGCTGAAGTGGCTCCTCATTATACTATGAAAAGGATGCTGGATGATTACCAGGACAGATTTTACAATAAACTGATCGAACGTTCCCGGCTCGTAATGAAAGATGATTTTCAGGTTGCCCGTGAGATTGAAGCCTGGAAATCAAAGATCCGTGCCGGATGGCACCATCTGGAAGTTAAAAGGATTGCCGTCCCCGATCCGGCACGCAGAGCCATGGCCCTTGGAGATGATTTTGTGGCTGAAATCGAACTAAAACTGAACGGGATCAAAGCTGAAGATCTTGGGATAGATATCCTTTTCGGACACAAAGAGAAGGATACCGTTAAAAAGATCATGCATAAGGAAGAAATGAAATTGGTTGAATCGGCGCCAGGAATGGCGAAGTTTACCTGTAAAATATCCATGGAGAAAGTGGGAGTTTACCATTATGCGTTCAGACTTTACCCAAAGAATAAATGGCTGGCGCATCGCCTGGATTTTAACCTGATCAAATGGATATGATCCTTATTGTATTAAGCACATTATTAGTAAATTTGATAAAAAAAGATATATGCTGTTAAAAGATAAAACCGCCCTTATCACAGGAGCCGCCCGTGGAATCGGACGGGCGATCGCCTTGCAGTTCGCCGCTGAAGGTGCCGATATTGCTTTTACTGACCTGAAGGTCGATGAAAATATGGAAAGCCTTGAAAGAGAGATCGAATTACTTGGAAGAAAAGGAAAAGGCTATGCATCTGACGCAAGCGATTTCCTGAGTGCTGAAACCGTGGTCGACCAGATCGCACAGGACTTTGGCAGGATCGATATCCTGGTGAACAATGCCGGCATTACCCGTGATAATCTCCTGATGCGTATGACAGAAGCTGATTGGGACCTGGTCATAAAAGTAAACCTGAAATCAGTTTTCAGCATGACCAGGGCCATCCAGAAACATATGCTGAAGCAACGTTTTGGCTCTATCATCAACATGAGCTCGGTGGTTGGTCTGAACGGAAATGCCGGCCAGTCAAATTATTCGGCATCCAAGGCCGGCCTGATCGGTTTTACCAAGTCAATAGCACAGGAGTTAGGGTCCCGCAATATCCGCTGTAATGCGATCGCTCCGGGCTTTATCGAGACTGAAATGACGGCCCGGCTTCCCCAGGAAGCAAGGGAGGCCTGGATCAAGGAGATACCACTCAAAAGAGGCGGCAAACCTGAAGATGTTGCCCATATGGCCTTATTCCTGGCTTCGGATCTGTCGGATTACGTGACCGGTCAGGTGATCAGTGTTTGTGGAGGAATGAATACCTGATTTGATGCCAAACCTTTTCACCGGGCAGCCTGCATGGCTGATCATAATTTGCCTTTTGTTGGCAGGCGGTTATGCCATCGGCCTTTATTTCAGGGATATTAAAAATGAATTTCCGGATTACCTAAAATTAATCCTTGGCGCTGTCCGGTTTGTTTCGGTCTTTCTGATTTCCTTTATGCTGCTTTCCCCATTCATCCGCTCCATTTCAAAAGAAAAAGAAAAACCGCTGATCATCCTTGCTGTCGATGATTCAGAATCTGTCCTGCTGAACGCTGACTCAGCTTACTACAAGGATGCCTTGCTTCGGGATGTTGACCGTTTATCAGCCAGGCTTTCCCAAATAGGGGATGTACGCCAATATCTCTTTGGCGATAAGCTTATCCAGCTTAAACAAGGGGAAGATTTTTCCGGCTCGGTTAAATACGACAAGGCGACGACAGATATTTCAAGACTTATTGCTGAATTGGGCAATTTATATGTCAACCGGAATGTCGGGGCACTGATCATGGCTTCGGACGGCATTTACAATACAGGAGCCAACCCGGTTTACCAGGCTAAAGACTGGCCTTACCCTATTTACACCATTGCTTTGGGAGATACCAGCATCCGGAAGGACCTCATTATTGCAAAAGTCAATTATAACCGCATGGTTTACCTGAACAACAAATTCCCCGTTGAAATAGTTGTCAGGGCCAATGCAGCCAATGGACGACAAAGCCGGATCCGCATCTTTCATGAAAATAATCCTGTCGAATCGAAGGATTTTATAATTGATAAAGATGATTTTACCCAAAGTTTTCAAATTATCCTCGATGCAAAGAAAAGTGGGTTGCAGAAATATGTCATTGTCCTTGACCCTGTGAATGGGGAATTGTCTCAAGCCAATAACAGGAAAGAGATTTTTGTTGAAGTCCTTGACTCAAGGAGCAGAGTCCTGATAATATCCGGTTCCCCTCACCCGGATATATCAGCCCTTAACCAAGCCATAACTTCAAATATGAATTATGAAGTTAAGGAATCGCTTCTGGGCGATTTCACGGGAAACCTTGAGAAATACAGCCTGGTGATCCTTCATCAGCTGCCGTCAGTAAATGAACCTGCGGATGCTTTGCTCCGTTCGATCGAAGAGAAAAAGATTCCGGCACTCTTTATTATCGGCACGCAATCGGATCTTAACAGGTTCAACCAATGGAAATCAGGCCTGATCATTGCAATGGCAGGAAAAGCTGTTTATGAAGAAGCTGTTCCGGTCCTAAACCCCGGTTTTTCTGCTTTTTCCCTTAGTGATGCGACGAAAGCCTGGCTTTCCGATCTGCCCCCCCTGATTTCCCCTTTGGGTGATTACCAGGTTTCCAACGCGTCAAGGGTTTTATTAAATCAGCGTTTGGGAAGCGTTGAAACATCCAGGCCAATGATCCTTTTCAATGAGACCCTTGATGGCCGAACGGGCGTTATTGCAGGAGAAGGGATCTGGAAATGGCGGTTTTACAACTATGCAAAAACCAAAGATCATCAATCATTCAACGAATTGATCAATAAGATCATTCAATTCCTGAGCCTTAAGGACCAGAAAAAGAATTTCAGGATATATAACAAAAGTAATTTCAGGGAAAATGAGCCGGTAATCTTCGATGCGGAAGTGTATAATGAAAGCTATGAACTGACCAATGAGCCGGAAGTTGGGATTACAATCAGGAATGAAGATGCAAAGGAGTTTCCCTATGTTTTTAATAAAGCAGGAAATGCTTACCACCTGGATGCCGGCACTTTCCCTCCCGGCAATTATTCTTACCAGGCAAAGGTCAGCCTTGGAAGTAGCCTTTATAATGCATCCGGCCAGTTTTCCGTTACTGCCATCGACCTTGAAGCCCTGAACACCGTGGCTGACCACCACCTTTTATTCCAACTCGCTGATGGAAGCGGCGGTAAGATGGTTTACCCTTCAGACCTGGACCTGCTGGCTGAAAATATCCTGGCAAGAGAAGATATCAGGCCTGTAACCTATACACGGAAAAAATATGAAGATTTGTTGAATAAAAGGTGGGTGCTGGCACTTATTATAGGCCTCCTTACACTGGAGTGGTTTCTGCGCAAAAGAGCAGGTAGTTACTAAATCGACTGCTGTTGTTTATGGAAAAGATAATTTTTGTCACCATCCTGCTGATCGTTATCCTTGATTTTTTTCTGGAGAGGATACTCGACTTCCTCAATCGTACCTATTGGCGTGATGACCTGCCTGCTGAACTTGAAGGTATCTATGACAGTGAAAATTACCGGAAATCACAGCTCTACCTGAGAACTAACCACAATTTCTCTCAAATAACAGAAACCTTTAATTTTACACTCGTTTTAGGGATGCTCCTGTTTGGTGGTTTTGCTTTCCTTGATCACTATATCCGGCAATTTACAACCAGCCCTATCCCGATGGCGCTGTTATTTTTCGGCATACTAGGATTGATAGCTGATATTCTTGGAACCCCTTTCTCTGTCTATGCGACATTTGTGATCGAAGAGGGCTTCGGTTTTAACAAAACAACGGTTAAAACCTTCATACTTGATAAATTCAAAGGGTGGCTGCTTGCCATTATTCTTGGGGGCGGGTTGTTATCACTGGTGGTTTGGATCTACGGGGCAACCGGGCAGTGGTTCTGGCTGATCGCATGGGGAGTCATCAGTTTTTTCACGGTTTTCATGACCTTGTTTTACTCTAACATCATCGTCCCGCTGTTCAATAAGCAGACGCCGCTCGAATCCGGAGAATTGCGTGATGCCATCGAAGCTTTTGCACTAAAGACAGGCTTTAACCTGAGAAATATCTATGTCATTGATGGCTCGAAGAGGTCGACAAAAGCTAATGCATATTTTACCGGGCTGGGGAGGAAAAAAAGGATAGTATTGTATGATACTTTGATCAAAGACCATTCGACAGAAGAACTGGTAGCGGTCCTTGCCCACGAAATCGGTCACTATAAAAAGAAACACACACTGATTGGGACAGTCACCTCCATCGTGCAAACAGGAATCATGCTGTTCATTCTTTCGAGGTTTCTCGGAAATCCGCATTTATCAGGCGCACTTGGAAGCAGTGAGCCCAGTTTCCACCTTAGCGTGGTGGCCTTCGGAATATTATATACTCCATTGTCGATTATCCTGGGCCTGGCAATGAATGTAGTTTCCCGGAAACATGAATTTGAGGCCGATCGTTTTGCTGCAACCCAATATCATGGAAATAGCCTCCGGGATGCCCTGATCAGATTATCAGTGAACAACCTGAGCAACTTAAGGCCGCACCCGGCTTACGTGTTTTTTTATTATTCCCATCCACCTTTGTTGAAAAGGCTGCAGGCCATTGAGGAAGTCAGATAATTGCAGATCGTGCTTATTCTTCTACAGCATTATCCTTTTCGAAATTATAGATAGAAGCCACCTGCGGTGGAGTAAGGGCTTTATCATAGAATCTGACATCATCAATATTGCCTTTAAAGTAACCACCCCAACCAATGTAGAAGTCGCCTTCAACTGTTGTATAAACTCCGGTCGGAAGATCTGATCCGATTGTAAGGTTGATGTTATCAACAGTCACAGGAATTCCGGGGGTATTGTCCCATGATTGTGCTAATTCTCCATTGATGTAGAAATTCATAAATCCATCTGTGAAACTAACAGCAATATGAGTCCAGGTTTCAGCAGTGATCGCATACGGGTTACTATCCCGGTCATAATAAGTTAGGTTGCCGTTATAAAGTGTCCTAACAGTAAAGAACAGTAACATATTACCCTGAATATTTAATTTCCAGCCATTCCAACGGTTCAATGAAATAATGTAATCATCGTAAGCCTGTCCCTCCATTTTTATCCAAAGGCTGATGGTCATGCTCTGAGGATTTAATGCAGTGGAATAGGGTACTTCTATATTTGAACCCTGGTCAAAATGATAACAGTAATTTGCATTTCCGAAGCGGTCGGCCACTAATTGCGGGGCAGCGCCACCGCCAAAATATGCATGCCCCATTGTTAGTGTTCCATCGTGTCCGTTTGCTGTAGCATCATCTGCATCTCCATTGAACAACCAGTGAGCAACCAAGTTTTCAAGTGCAACACCAGCCTGATGAACTACCACAGAAACACTTCCGGTTGCGTTACCTCCATTTCCGTCACTGACTTTGACATTTATGGAATAAGTCCCGCCTTCATAAGGTGCTGTCCACGTCACGGAAGAGCCAAAACCACTTATCGATCCGCCAGATGGCGTATATAAATAGGTGAGGGCATCTCCATCAGGATCAGAAGCAGTAACTGTGACAGTTGCTACTCCTTCGGATTGAACACTATCAGGGTTGATGATTATTTCCGTTATAATTGGTGCAGCATTATTTATTACCGATAATGTTAGCTCTGTTTTGACGGTATCTCTACTGTCACTGACAGAAATCTCAATGACAAAACTGCCGGGATAATCAGGAGTATTCCAGGTGACAGTAGGACCTGATCCTGTGATTGTTCCTGCTTCCGGAGAATAGTCATAAATCAACTGGTCCCCGTCAGGATCAACAGCATCTACTTGTATGACGGCTGTTGAATTTATTTGTAGCACCTCAGGGGTAATGGTTATCTCATTAATTATTGGTTTTGAATCGACGTAAAATATTTCATAACCAGTAGCTTCTCCGCCATTTCCATCCGATACGACTATATTCAAATTATAAATCCCGGATTCCATTGGTGCGATGATTTGAACATTTGCCCCAAAACCAACAATATTTCCTTCTGAAACGGTATAGGAATAATCCAACTGGTCACCATCCGGATCGGTTGCCAATACCTGAGCATTAATAGTCCCACCCGGACTGACTGCTGTCGAGTCAAGTTCAATACTGCTAATTATTGGAGGTGTATTGTTTTTTTCCTCTTTACAACCAAAACAAACCAGCATTATTGATAATGCTAATATTAAGTATGATGTTTTCATAGCAAATAGGTTCAATTATCATTTCGGTGTAATATACGGACAAATTAGATATAATGTCACATTTTAATTAAAATGCAAAACGCAAAATGCAAAACGCTTCATCTGTATATCCCCTCCGGGGAATTTGATAATTGGTTTATCCTATTCTCCTACAATACCTTAACCGCTACGCGGTATTTGCTTCATTTGGCCAGCCCCAGGGGACAAATTCCAAATCTGTGCTTGCCCGTGGGTCATGGGGTAGTGTTAATCCCCTCCGGGGAATTTGATTATTGGTTTATCCCATTCTCCTACAATACCTGAACCGCTACGCGGTATTTACTTCATTTGGACAGCCCCAGGGGACAAATTCCGAATTTGCACTTACCCATAGGGCACAGAGTCTTGTAGCAATGACAACAAATGCCAGGTTTATACCCCGTTGGGGTTAAACACCTTTTTTTGTTTATCCGGATTTTTTCAAAATATACCCGGTGGGGAAGAAGGGAGTTATTAACAATCTGGGCAAATAGCCTTCAGTCCATCGAAGAAGCAAGGAAACAAACAGACGAAGAATGAAATCCTAGAGATCGCGCTTCCTGATAACCCACAAGGAAATCCCGATGAATAAAGCGGCATAAAGCAGGGCTATGACAATATCCTGGCTATGAAGGCCAGTCTGCAGTTCCACATTGAATTCCGGCGACCTGAACTGGATAAGAGAAGTATTAGGCGTGCGCAGGATATGATTCATGGCATTTACCGGAAGAAAAGGCTGAATGCTTTCAGGCATCTTTTGCTGGATGATCAATTCGAATATTGGATAAACAAAAAGTAACCCGATGGCAAACCCGGTGCGCCTGACCAGGATAGCTACCATCATCGAAAAGAGCAGGAAAGTTAACGTTTCCACAAAATACCCAAGCAGGAAGACCATCTTGGAGAAAAAGGCATGGACACTGATGGTCGATGAATAAATTACGCCAAGGACCGTTCCGGTTAAAAAGATAAGAAGAGTGGCTGCAAAGCTGAATAAGATTGCCAGGTAAACTTTAGAAAGAAGGAAATCTGTCCGGCTCAGCCCGTTGATGATATTGTTCCGGATCGTCAGGAATGAATATTCATTGGTAACCAATACAATCATGATCATGCCCAGGAATATCTTAATAAAAAAGCGCAGTGAAGCTGCCCAGGAAAGATTTTGCCAGATATCCGGAAAATTATAAAGGAACTTCATCAGGAGCTTCACTTCCGGAGTTTTGGACTGCATCGAGAAATAATCGATCAGGCTCGGAAGTCCGTAAGAAAAGAAGACCAGGGAGAGGACGTAGATACCTGTCATCATCCAGAACATCTTGTAGGGAATTATTTTCCGTAGCTCGATCTGCAGCAGTTTCATCATGATTTGTCCAATAATTCGAGGAAATATTTCTCCAGTGATTTTTTTCTCAAGGCCAGATGGGTCAAAACAATTCCTTTATTAAAGAAGAAACTGTTCAATTCCGCCTGGCTTGTCGCAGAGTTCAGCTTGACGATATATTTATCCCCTTCTTCCTGGATATTTTCCACGAAACCGGCCTGTTTCAATGCAAGTTGAAGTCCGGCCATATTATCCGCTGCAAGTTCCACCCACTGGGCATCGTTCAATACTTCATCCACATGCCCGGAAAATAATTTTTTGCCCCTTTCCAGCACAGCCATGTGGGTGCAGGTTTTTTGGACTTCATCGAGTATATGACTTGCCAGGATTATTGTTACACCACGGGATGCCACTGCCAGGATAATATTCCGGATTTCCGCGATACCTCTCGGATCGAGCCCGTTCGTGGGTTCGTCAAGAATGAGCACTTCAGGATTGCCAATCAGCGTTGCTGCAACGGCAAGCCTTTGCTTCATACCAAGGGAATAGGTCTTAAACCGGCTGTCTCTCCTGTCATACAGGTCGACAGTTTTCAAGGCATGGTCGATATCATCACCTGGTAAATCTTTGATTTTAGCCACCATTCGCAGGTTTTGCTTCCCGCTCAGATAAGGATAAAACAGGGGTACTTCCAGTATGGCCCCGATCTTTTTCCGCTGCGCTTTCTCAGGTAGTCCGCCAAACCAGGAGAAAGATCCTGAATCAGGACGTATAACATCCAGTAACGCCCCCAATGTGGTGGTTTTTCCGCTGCCGTTAGGACCGAGAATGCCAAATACCGAACCCCGTTCGATTTCAAGATCAAGATTGTTAACGGCAGTGATGGAACCGTATCGTTTGGTCAAACCCTGGATGGAAAGGACAATATCTTTCAAATAAAAATATATTGTGATCAACAAATGTAAAACGAACTTCAACAGGAATCATTACAGAAATCCAAAAATATTTTTCTACAAACAGGACTTTGTTATCTTTCACCACTGATTACCGGTATAACAGGAATACAGCAGGTTTTTTCTGAATATCAGGCCATTTCATCCGTTTCCATTGCTCAGCAGTACGGGTGATGATCAGTTCATCCGGCATGGTCAGATTTACAGCAATACAAATCTGGGTTTGCGGGCGGCATGTTTCTACTAATGCCTCCATCATTTGCTGGTTACGGTAGGGTGTCTCAATGAAGATCTGGGTCTGATCTTGCTGATAAGCTGAAGTTTCCAATTCCCTGATTTTCAATACTCTTTCTTTTTTATCTATAGGAAGATAGCCGGAGAATGCAAAATTCTGACCATTAAATCCAGAGGCCATCAGAGCCAGGAAGACAGAAGAAGGGCCGGTGAGGGGTACAATTTTTACTCCGTTTTCATGGGCATGGCTTACCAGCAAAGCACCAGGGTCCGCGACACAAGGCAGCCCGGCTTCAGATAACAATCCCATATCTTTGCCTTCAATTGCCGGAGCGAGCAGCGAAGAAACCTCCTGTGGCGTTGTGTGTTCATTAAGGATTTGAAAAGAAAGGTCATCTATTATGATCTCTGGCAGGATTTTCTTCAGAAACCTGCGTGCCGTCCTTAAATCTTCCACCACAAAATGTTGAAGCTTCTCGATGACCCTCAGGTTGATCTCAGGAAGGCTGTTGGATGATGATGTATCCCCTAAAGTTGATGGTATGAGATATAAAGTTCCTTTCATAATCTAACCGGGGTTAACCATGGCAATTTATCAAAGCTGACATTTCCTCCGGAAATGATGATGCCTATTCTTTTTCCCTGGAAATCATCCTGGTTCTCCATAAGAGCGGCCAGGGGAACTGCTGAAGAGGGCTCGATGATGATCTTCATCCTTTCCCATGTCAGTAACATCGCTTGAATAATCGTTTCCTCCGAAACAGTGATGATCTGGTGAACATGATCCAGGATTATCGGGAAGGTAAGCGAGCCTAATGAAGTGAGCAGCCCATCGGCAATGGTTTGCGGGTTTATTGATGGGACAAGCTTGCGCGTTGTGAAAGAACGGAAAGCGTCATCGGCATGGGCTGGCTCAGCGGCGATAACTTTTGTGGAGGGTGAAGTGTAAGATGTCGCCAGGGCTGTGCCACTAAGCAAACCTCCTCCGCCAACCGGGGCCATGATCACATCCAGCGGTCCTGTTTCTTCGAAAAGTTCAAGGGTTGCAGTTGCCTGTCCGGCAATTACCCGGTAATCATTATAGGGGTGAATTTCCGTGGCACCGGTCTGGTTGACGACCTCTTGCAGAGTTTCTTCCCTTGATGTCAGCGAAGGCTTGCAGAAGAAAATCTCACCCCCGTAACCTTTCACGGCTTCTACCTTCACCCGTGCGGCTGTCTCCGGCATGACGATATAAGCTTTGCACCCCCTGATGAGGGCGGCCCTGGCCAGCGCCTGCGCATGGTTCCCGGAGGAATGGGTGGCCACACCTTTCGCAACAGCAGTATCATCGAGTGAGAAAACGGCATTACACGCCCCTCTTGATTTAAAAGCACCTACTTTCTGAAAATTCTCACATTTGAAATAAACCGTTGCACCAAGCATCTGATTTATGCTCTGGCAGGTCATTACAGGGGTCCGGTGGATATATGGCCGGATCCTTGTTGCAGCTGTTTCTATGGTTCTGAGATCGGGGATCATATCCGGATTTATTTAATACGTCGTTCAATGGATAGAATCTCCTGTACCAGCTGATCACATGCCTGATTGAGCATACGATAGGTTTGTTCAAAATGATCTTTTCCGCCATACCAGGGATCGGGTATCTGGCGGTTTTCCCCTGGTGTTACAAGGTTAAGGATAAAATCCACTTTTTGTATATCCTGCTGATCGCGGGCCAGGCTCATCACATCCTCATAATTATTCCGGTCCATTACATAGATCCGGTCAAAACGGTCGAAATCCCTGACTGAAAACATGCGTGCTATATGGTCTGAAAGATCGATGCCATAAGCGGAGGCAACATTTACGGAGCGAGGATCAGCCGGATCGCCGCGGTGAAATAATTCAAATCCCGCAGAATCAGTTTCAGCATTTAGTCCGAGTTTTTCGATCTTATCTTCCATGATCCCTTTAGCCAAAGGTGACCGGCAAATATTGCCAAGGCAAACAAATAATATCTTCATTTGTCAAAAGTAGGAAAAAAGCTAAAATGTGAGTAACGGTCAGGATGGGCTAAACCATCTTGATTTTCTTGTCGAGTTCTTCGACGTAAATACGGAATTGTTTATCGGTATCGATCAGGTTATTGACGGTCCTGCAAGCATGGAGGACAGTGGCATGGTCCTTATTGCCGCAATGGAGGCCAATCGTTGCAAGAGAAGATTTAGTATGCTTTTTGGCGAAATACATCGCCAGTTGCCTGGCCTGAACAATCTCTCTTTTACGCGTTTTGGAATTAATCGAGTCAACTGGCATGTTAAAATAATCGCATACAATTTTCTGTATGAAATCAATAGATATCTCCCTGGATGTGCTTTTCACGAATTTATCGATCATTTGCTTGGCCAGATCTAAGGTTATTGGTTTCTTATTCAGCGATGACTGGGCCATAATTGAGATCAGGGCGCCTTCCAGTTCACGAATATTTGTATTAATGCTATAAGCCAGATATTCAATAACTTCTTCCGGCATTTCGATCCCGTCGTGGTAGAGTTTTTTTTGCAGGATTGCGGTGCGGGTCTCCAGGTCAGGCGGTTGCAAGTCGGCGGCAAGCCCCCATTTGAAACGGGAAAGCAGCCGTGGCTCAATGCCTTTCATTTCAACCGGGGCCTTGTCGGAAGTAAGCACGATCTGTTTACTGCTCTGATGAAGCTGATTGAAGATGTGAAAGAAGACATCCTGTGTTTTTTCTTTTCCCGAGAGGAACTGGATATCATCGACAATCAACACGTCGATCATCTGGTAGAAATGGATAAAGTCATTCTGGTTATTATTCCTTACCGATTCGATATATTGTCCGACAAATTGCTCGGTCGAAACATAAAGTACGGTTTTGTCAGGGAAATTATTTTTGACCTGGATGCCGATGGCATGTCCCAGGTGGGTTTTCCCCAGGCCAACATTTGAATACAGGTATAAAGGATTGAATGCGGTTTTGCCGGGGTTTTCCGCAACGGCAAATCCTGCAGACCTGGCCAGCCTGTTGCAATCACCTTCTATGAAATTTTCAAAAGAATAATTTTCTACCAACTGGGAATTTACCTTGATTTTCTTCAATCCCGGGATCACGAATGGATTCGGAATTTCTTTGGATGATCCCCGGTTCAGATCGATGGGCATGGAAACTGAAGGGTTTGATAAGGATTTATTATTGGATGCCGGGATCTTGATTGACATCGGGTCAGGATTATCATAACTGTTTTCCATCAGGATGCTGTATTCTAACCTTCCTTCTGCTCCCAGTTCTTTTTTGATTGTCTTTTTTAATAAACCCACATAATGCTCTTCTAACCATTCATAAAAAAATTGGCTCGGGACCTGAATGGTCAGGACATTATTTTCCAATTTAATAGGATTAATTGGAAGGAACCATGTTTTGTAACTCTGGTAGTGGATATTATCCTTGATAATCTTCAGGCAATTATCCCATACCTCAGTACAAGTCATTTTCATGCTAAAACCCCCGTTCCGCTTTTTTAATATTTATTCTTTTCATATGTTTTAATTTTCCGCCTGAAAGTCAGGGGACTAATGCTAGGCAAAGTCCCCAAAAAGTTATTTAACAAAAGTGACATTAAAAAAGTTAGAAAAAAAAGTTATTTAATACTTGACAATGATATATTTTTAGCTTATATAGGCAAAGATGAAGCCCATTAATAATTATAGTTAAAGAGTTGATTTTCTTGGTTTTGAGTTTTAGGGTTTTGAGAGGGAAAAAGTACGAAATAATTTCATAAGTGTCAACAAAAATATACTTAAAATCAATTTAAATTACGGTACATTCCAATTTTTCCAAGGATGAAAATTTTCTGATCACAGTTTCCAGGTTCCCTTTCCTGATTTCTAGTAAGATACAGGATTGTCCCGGGGATTCCTGGTGTATGATCCGGAGACCTTCATCTTTGATAACGCGCATGACATCATTCATCTGAAGATAATCATAACGGATTTCGAGCAAGGCTTTCCAGGTTTTTGTGACAATCTTTCCATTTTCGATAGCGTCTCTCGCTGCATTCCGGTATGCCTGAATAAGACCACCGGTGCCCAGCTTCACTCCTCCGAAATACCGGATAATAACAATCAGCACATTGGTTAGCTCAAATGATTGAATTTGCCCGAAGATGGGTTTTCCCGCTGTTCCTGAAGGCTCCCTGTCATCATTATACCTCACTTCATAAGGCTCTTCTCCCAACCGGTAAGCATAGCAGTGATGCCTGGCGTCATGATAGCGCTTACGGAGTTGTTCCAACTGCAGCCTGACCTCATCGACGGAATCAACAGGAATGGCTATTGCAATAAATTTACTTCCTTTCTCCTTGTAAAGGCCTTGCGATACTTCCTGAAGAGTCCGGTACTCATCCATTGATCAACAGTATCTGTTATAAAAGGCGAGATGGCGGTTAGCCATGGCTTCCCAGCTGAAATTCCGGCGGATCAGTATTGAAGCAGCTTTGCTGATCTTATCACGATAGGTTTCATCTTCCAGTAACCTGATCATTGCACCGGCAAATTCATCTTCATTTTTAGGATCGATAAGCAGGCCGTCCTTTTCATGGGTCAGAACGGTTTTAATTCCCCCGAACCGGGAGGCGATAACCGGAATCCCGCTGGCCATCGCTTCCTGCGCAGTCATCCCAAAAGGCTCGAAAATTGAAGGCATTACGAAAAACCGGGCATTTTGATAATAAGATGCCATTAAATTTTCTTCCACATGACCAACGAAGACGATCTTATCTTCAATACACTTCTCCTTCATGATCCGGTGCATCATGTCAAGCACTTCCTGTTCCCTTGGCTGCGGATGGGCAGACCCTCCGCCGGTTACCAGGTATATATCATCGATTTCCTTACAGACCCGGGCAAAAGCATTTAAAAGAAGATCATACCCTTTATTGCTGTCAACCCGGCTCAGGCAAAAAATGTATTTTTCCGGAAGTCCGGTCTTTCGGGGAGGTTCACCGGGAGCAAGCGGTTTGAATTTATGGATGTTTACGCCTGGAGGAATAATTTCTACATTATCTCCCTGGTAATCATACAATTCCCGGAGCTTTTCGAGCTGAAGCAGGGAAGTGACCGTATGGCCCTGCAGGGTATTGAATATGCGTTTTTCTTCCGAAATGCGGTGATTGAAATTATATTGTAATTCCATCTTAAAGTAGTCACCATCCATCCGTTCCCGTTTCCAGGCACCGAGGGAGTGGGCCGTGAAAAAAGCCGGCTTATGGAAAATCTTCTCCAGGTCGATAGTTACGATGCCTGCATCAACATAATGTCCATGGAAAAGATCATAATCCAGGTTGTTTTTTTTGATGAAGGATGTAAGATTTTCAGTCAATTCAGGCAGTAGCTTATAAATTTCTTCCTTGATTACAAATTCCCATGGGCCTGCCGGGATACGGATCACCCTGACATCGGGACAATCCTTCAACGGATTGATCTGTTGGCGGTTGTGATCAAACCAGCGCGTGTAAATATCAACCTTAATACCTTTTCTGGCCAGTGCTTTGGATAATTCCAGCACATACAGCACTTGCCCGCCTGTATCCGTTTCCCCAAGCAGCGGGATGGGGTCAAAATAGCCATGCGTGCTCAGCATGGCAATATGTTTGAAGCTGCTGGTCATCCGGCTTTGATAACTTTAAATTCCTTATTCACGATAATATTTGCCAGAGTTTTATGGCGGTATATAATAAGGTGTTCAATTTCCAGTATTTTTTCCAGGTAGTCATTTTGCTTTTCCCGGTTTCGTTTAAGCCTGTCTGCCCGGGTATCATCCCTGTCACGGTCAATGAAAACGCGGCAGTCTATATGTTCCAGCAGAGTAGTATAGGTCCCGTCAATAATGATAACCTTGAAAGGGTTCAGGTTGATTTTTTCCGAAGTGATCCGGTCTTCGGCAAATATGACCAGTGGTTTTTCTATCTCTGTATTCCCGTTTAAAACTTCCCGGATATTTTCATTCAACTTGTCCAGCCGCACCTCACCGGGCCCGATCAGGTGAATATCTTTCTCCCGCATGCATTCATTGGTTTTGGGAGGATAAACAAAGAAGTCGTCCTGCTGGATAATACGGGCCGCGATGCCTGTTTTTTCTAAAAGATTTTCCAGGGCATAAGATACTTCTGATTTACCCGCACCAGATTCTCCCGCGATGGTGAAAAAGAATTTACCCGGTTTGAAGCGGATAGCCGGCAGCGTCAGGTCAAGAATATCTTGCGCAGCTTGCCTGTGATGCTCACTAATGATCAGAATATCACCCTTCATCAGAAATTATTGGGAAAAAATAATAATAAATGTTCAATCAAAGTTAGAATTTTCTTACCTTATAATCCAAAATAGTCGGGATTAATTTATTCAAGATAGGAAAATGATGCAACTTAAAGTGCTAAGGGATAAGATGGTACAAGAGTTAGTAGCGATCTACCCTGAAAAAGAATGTTATAATCTTGTCAACAGCCTGATCTTTTCGGTCACCGGGATAGAAAAGAAAGAGATCCCCCTTGATCCCGGAAGGATAATTGAAGAAGATATTGAAAACCTACTTTCCCAGGGTTTACATGAGTTGCTCGGGCATAAGCCTGTCCAATATGTAACGGGGATAGCTTACTTTTACGGCCTTGAACTTGCAGTTAATCCTTCCGTGCTGATACCCCGGACTGAAACGGAAGAGCTGGTAAAATGGGTGGCTGATGATCATAAAGATAAAACAGGTTCGAATGTCCTGGATATTGGTACCGGCAGCGGCTGTATTATTCTGGCCCTGGGCAGGCTTTTGAAGCAGCCCCATTTAACGGCTCTCGACATTTCTGAAAATGCTATCAAAACCGCATCAGGGAATGCAGATAGATCTGGTATCAGGGTGGACTTCAAAAAGATTAATATCCTGGATGAGAGCGAATGGGATGAATTGGGGATTTACGACCTGATCGTGAGTAACCCGCCTTATGTCAGGGAATCCGAAAAAAGCCTGATGCAGTCTAATGTTCTGGATTTTGAACCGTCACAGGCACTTTTCGTCCCTGATGATGACCCCCTGCTTTTCTACCGGGCGATTGCCGGATTCTCAAGGCAGCATCTGTCCGGAAACGGGAAGCTTTACCTGGAGATCAATGAAAATCTTGGTAAAGAGGCCGTCTTTCTTTTAAAAAATGAAGGATATGCTGAAATCTTCCTGAAAAAGGATATGCAGGAAAAAGACCGGATGATAAGGTGTTGTTTACTGGCTGAATAAGCTGAATACAGGGACTTACTAATATGGTGAAATCAACCGGAAGACGGGGGTTTCAGGGTTCAGGATTCTCATTAATTCCTGGTAGTTAACGAAAATGTCAATCGGCCCCAATGCAAAGGGAGCTATTTCATACTGGTTGTAATAAAAGCCTATGCCATCCTTGGTGATATAAAAATTAGGCCCGGCATCGATAAATTCGCTGAAAAAGCCTGCTTCCACAAGGCTCTGATTCCGTTCGAGATTGTACTTTTTGCGGGCGGCAAAATTGATGATGTCCCTGAGGTCATTATCATAATCTTTCCGGAAAATTTCACCCAGGCTGATCTGATGCCCGTCCTTCAGATCGATCACCCGGAATTTTGATACGGAAAGGCCATGCGCCCCGCCTGTAAAACCATAATTATAACATTCTATTGATAATATTTCATGCTCATTATGAAGGATCCTCATCTCCTTGATTTTCTTCCAGTCGAAAGATGCGGCGCCTTCCTGGTAAATATCCGCATTGCTGGTTTTATAATTTGTGAAGTATTGTTCACGGGTCTCATTGAACAGGATTGCCGGATCAGCACCCAGGGATTCTTTTTCGAAAAAGTCTTCATAGACAAAAGCTGTTACTGAGTCAGCAACATGATCTACCGGGTAATCGACCGGTAATAACAGGCTCAGGTTCAAAGATGCAACAGGCGAATTTGCCTTTCCAGTCAGTAAAGTCTTGTCATTCATGTATACGACGCGGAATGCCATCGTTCCTAATGGATAAGTTTCTGTGGCTGTGAACGGAAGCTGTTTTTTCCCGTCGGCATTGATCCACTTACCCGAAATAATCCCGTCTTTCAAAGTACCTTTGAAGATGGCACCTTTAACTTCAGGATCAAACTCGCTGAATTCAAAATCGTTCGAAGAACTTATTTGTCCATAGACCGGCATCGACTTTCCATAATGGGTCCAGGCGTCATCACCAGATTTATCATCAAAAAAATAATAGTAATAACCCCCGAGCTTTTCACCTGTAACGACCATATCAAGAACAATATTGATGTTGTTCCCGACTTTACCTTCCAGGTGTTTATAAAATGCAGTCTGTGCGTAGCAGGTTATGACCGCGAGAAAAGCCGTAATAAAAGATATAATGCCTCTGATCATAAGTTTAATGGTTTGGATCAGGGTCAAAATTAAGCATTGAAAAGAGAACAATTGCTGAAACCAAATTGATTTTATCCTTGAATTATCAACATAATATTGATGGCAATTAAATAATATAGAGATAGATAAGTAAAAATTAAAAATGCCACTAAAATACCAAATCACCAATTATCACCAAAAGGTTATAATCAAACAAATAACTTTCGTGGGTTTTGGTGTTTTAGTGCTTTGGTGGCAAAAAATGCAATTTTCGGAATTAATCAAATAATGAGAAAAACTAAGGCGATATGCCGAATTTATAAATGGTTTCAGACTGGAAAGTTTCACCAGGGCGCAAAATAGTACTTGGAAAGCCCGGCTGATTTGGAGAATCAGGAAAGTGCTGTGTTTCGAGGCACAACCCATAGTGTTTGAAATAGGGCTTACCGTTTTTACCGGTGATAGTGCCATCAAGGAAATTGCCGCCATAGAACTGCATGCCTGGCTGAGTGGTGTAAACCTCCATCCATCTGCCGGTAGATGATTCTTTGAGAATCGCGGCCTTAACCAGTGATCCGTCAGTATTAAGGGCAAAATTATGGTCATAGCCACCTTCGACCTGTGGCATATCCCGGCCGATAAGCTTTGGCTGCCGGAAATCCATCGGTGTGCCGGTTACCGGCCTTAATTCCCCGGTAGGCAAAAGCTGATCATTGACAACATTATAACGGTCAGCATGGATCATCAGTTCATGATCCAGGATGTCGCCATTTCCGGCCCCTTTAAGGTTAAAATATCCATGATGGGTAAGGTTGACCGGGGTTGGCCTGTCGGTTTCAGCAAAGTACAGGATTTTAAGTTCCCGGTCCTGGGTGAGCATATAAATGACCCTGACCTTCAGCTCACCGGGGTATCCTTCTTCACCGCCGGGGCTGACGTAAGTCAGTTCAACGCCGGCCTCATCACCCTGAACGATTTCGCGGGCTTCCCATACTTTTTTATCAAACCCGCTGATCCCGCCATGCAAATGATTATCGCCGATATTTTTAGCCAATTGGTATGTTTTTCCATCCAGTTCGAATTTTGCTCCGGCAATACGGTTGGCACATCGCCCCACGATGCAGCCGAAGTAAGGATGACCGTTCAGGTAGCCCTGCAGGCTGTCAAAGCCAAGTACGACATCTCCCGGGTTCCCGTTACGGTCAGGCACGAACAATGAAGTGACAATTCCCCCATAATTCGTTATCTGAGCTTTTGTTCCATCGTTTGCAGTCAGGGTAAAAAGGAACACATCTTTTCCTTCAACTTTACCATAATTTGATTTTGTGATTTTAATCATGGGAACATTTTTTTGAACAGGTTCATTACTCTTATTAACAGGAGCTCCACAGCTGATGAACAAATAAACAGGAAATGTAATACTTAGTATTATCGCCAGATTTCTAAATGTTTTCATGGCTTATGATTTTGCAGTAAATTTAAAACTTTAATTTCCAAAAAAATGACATGTTAATCATTTTCATTTTGTGTAAAATATATATCATTAAATTTACCTTTGAAATCCTGGCAAATTAAGTGGCTTTGGAGAACTAAAACCTTATAAACGAGTGTATTATTTAAATTAAAGTATATGACAAACAGCTTTAATCTCGCATGGATCGATTACACGGTCATGATCATCTACTTCCTTTTCGTGCTCGGCATAGGTTGGGCCCTGAAAAAGTACATGAAGGACGCAAAGTCTTTTCTGGAGGCAGGGCGTTCTATGCCTGCCTGGGTGGCAGGTCTTGCATTTATTTCCACAAACCTTGGCGCTCTCGAAGTGATGGGGATGACGGGTTCCGGGGTTAAATACGGGATGCTCACAACGCATTTTTACTGGGTCGGAGCCATACCTGCCATGGTTTTTCTTGCCCTGTTCATGATGCCGTTCTATTACGGCTCCAAGGCCAGATCGGTGCCGGAATACCTTAAGTTAAGGTTTGACGAGAAAACCCGCGGGTTAAATGCCATCCTGTTTGCCGTGATGACGATCCTGGCTTCCGGAATTTCCATGTATGCACTTGCTATTCTTATGGAGAAAGTGCTCGGATGGAATTTCCACATGAGCCTGGTCTTATCAGCAGCCGTCGTGTTGGGGTATACCTATTTGGGCGGGCTTTCGTCAGCCATTTACAACGAAGTGCTCCAGTTCTTCATTATAGTGCTGGGATTGCTGCCGGTTGTTTTCCTGAGTATGAAGGATGTCGGCGGTTGGTCGGGATTACAGGACCAACTGGCACCGATAGTAACAGCTAAAGGGTTTGCGGCTGACACCTGGACCACTACCTGGAAGTATACCGGGACAGCCATTGCTAACCCTATGGGGGTTGAATGGTACAGCATCTTTGCCGGCCTGGGCTTTGTGCTGTCATTTGGTTATTGGTGCACCAACTTCCTCATTGTCCAGCGTGCCATGTCGGCTCATTCCACTGTTGCAGCCCGCAACACCCCCCTGATCGGAGCTTTCCCGAAGATGTTCGTGCCATTCCTTATCATTTTGCCGGGTATTGTGGCATTGGTGCTTTTAAATACGCCGGGAAAAGGGTTCTCATTACCTTTAAATGAAGCCGGACAACCGATTTATGATTACACGATCATCATGCTGCTCAAGCAATATCTTCCCGCCGGTGTGCTGGGACTTGGGATTACTGCCTTGCTGGCCTCCTTCATGTCGGGAATGGCAGGCAACGTATCGGCCTTTAATACAGTTTGGACCTATGATATTTACCAGAGCTATATTCGCCCGTTAACCGGAAATAAAGCTGCCGATGAAAAGCATTACCTGGGTGTCGGACGTTTAGCCACCATTTTTGGCGTTATTGTCAGTATAGCCGCTGCTTACCTGGCGAGCCTCTTCGGCAACATCATGGATTTTGTGCAAACGATCTTCTCTATGATCAATGCACCGCTGTTTGCCGTTATCTTCCTGGGGATGTTCTGGAAACGCACTACCGGTCATGCCGCTTTCGCAGGACTGCTGGCCGGCTTCCTGATCGCCCTGCTTCACCACGGGTTGACCTTTCCTGCAGGGGCGGATACTCTTGTTAAAGGGGGATGGATCGCGCATGTTCACGCCTATCCCGTTGAAATGGCGCAGAACTTCTGGACTGCAATATTCGCCTGTGCCACCAGCTCAATAGTTGCTGTTGGCTTATCACTGGTCACCGTGCAAAAGAAATCCAATACCGAGCTTAAAGGCCTTGTATATTCACTGACCCCGAAGCTCCAGGAAGAGGTGGTCCCCTGGTACCAGCGTTCCACCACCCTGGCCATAGCAGTGCTGGCTATTGCTACGTTGCTGACAATATTGTTCTGGTAATGATAGAAAAAGATCTAAGATTTACAGTTTTAGATCTAAGATCTTAAATCGTAATTTGTAAATTGTAAATTAAGTAAAAATGGGTATAGATATAAAACTTCCGATTGGCCTGATGTTCTCCATCCTGGGATTGTTATTATCCATATATGGGTTGATAACTGCCGGTAATCAGGCTATGTACGAAAAATCCCTGCATGTCAATATAAACCTCTGGATCGGATTGACCATGCTTGTATTTGGAGGGATCATGCTGCTGTTAGCCTATAAAGGGAGGAAAAAGGAAGAGCATTGATTGGACGATTGGACGATTGGACGATTGGACGATGTTGCGTCGTCCGGATTTAGCTGGAAAATAAATTAATAGGTATAGGCGCTTAGGCATCCCGCTTTTTGATACCTTTGAGCCATGGAAACAAGAGAAATTTTCAGCGGTGTGAACTCAATCAAATTTAATCAACGGTTTAAAACAGATGAAGATTGTTACTCTTACATAGCAGCAATCAAATGGGAAAAGGGTTATAGTTGCAGGAAGTGTGGTCACCTAAAATATATTCCTGGGAAGAAACCATTTTCAAGACGCTGTTCAAAATGTAAATATGATGAAAGCCCCACAGCAGGAACAATGTTTGATAAAACCAAGTTTTCATTATTAATCGCGTTCCACATTGTTTTTAAAATTGTGACAAAGAAAAAAGGGATGTCGTCATTAGAATTAAGTCATGAATTTGAGTTAAGGCAAAAGACTTGCTGGGAGTTTAAATGGAAGATACAGCAAGCGATGCAAAGTAGTTTAATGTATCCACTTCAAGGTGAAGTTCATGTAGATGAATTATGGATCGGGGGGCCTGAGCAAATAAAAAGAGGTCGGAGTATAGGATCCAAAAAACTCGTTGTTTTAGCTTTAGAAAAATTATCTGATGGGGTTGGACGTGCCTATGCACAAGTAATAGAACATGCATCAGCAAAAGAATTCAGAGGATTTTTCGATAACCATATTTCAAAGAGCGCAAAAATACTAACCGATGAATGGAAAGGATACAGTCCATTAAAAAAGGAGTATCCAGGTCTTGAACAACGGAAATCAGAAGATGGTAATTCTTTTATTGACCTGCATGTTCATATCATGAATTTAAAAGGTTGGTTGAGAGGAATACACCATCATTGCAGTAAAGAAAGATTACAAGGTTATCTGGATGAATACCATTATAGATACAACAGAAGAAATAATATGGACACAATCTTCGATTTGCTCCTTAAAAAGATGGTTATAAATGAACCGATTCGTTTGTCTATGAGTATTTCGGAGGGATAACTAAGCGCCTATACCTATAAATTAAATTTGGAAGGTTCAGTCGTTTGAACAGGATCTTGTGATTTCTCCATCTTGGATCTTCTGTAGAATGATTTTTCGCATTTCCGATTTTACTTCTTCTTTGACCGGGATATGTCCGGCTTTCACTTTGCATAAATAAACCCTTGATTCATAAGGTAAAGGAGAAATTGTTTCGCAAAATTCGTCTTGATTGCTTTTCAAGCAAAGTTCCACTTGTTTTTTATCAGGGGGGATGGTAAGAAAATAATAGCTGTTTCGCATAAGTTTGCACATGTATTCGCCATCCACATAAACTTCCATAGTTGCATCAGCTTTCAGGTATCTTGAAAGATACAAAAGCATCCTGGAATTCATCTCTTTGTAAACTAAAAAATTAATTGGAAGTACCAGCCCGCTATTCAAATCAAGCTGACATTCAATGGTATGTGCTTTTTCCATTGTTGCGGATGGTATTATCATAACTCCAAAAGCTGCGCCTATGATACCACCGAAAATCCCTGCTGCGATTACGGGTGAAAGGTCTTCAAAACTGGGACCTTCCTTTAGTGCCTTTGCCCTGAAGTATCCATTATGCTGATAAAGCGGGTAATAATGATCATTTAATCGTATATAGAACAGCTTGCCATCCGAAATACCCCAGATATTTTCGATCTTGTTGTCATCCTGGGTCCACCGGGCATCAGCCATTGCAGGTAAATCACCTTTCCCGGGAATGTATTCCATGTTGAATGACTTTGTCGTATCGACCTGATAATCAAGAAAATCAGAAAATGTATTAAAAATCCCCCTGATTGTATCCTGAACTTGCTCAATATTAAATCTTTGTAGCCCAAGGCTATTGGTCGCAAGTTGGTTTTCATCAATTGGCCTGTTTTCAAGATTTCCTTTTTTATAATGCTCAATAAAATCATTAAAGCAATACGCAATAGCCTCGGCAATATTATGCACGGATGAACCTGAATTACTCAACCCGGCATTATCAGTTGAAGCGAAGCCCTGGAAGATTTCATAATATTTTCCATCACAGCATGTAATAAATGAAATATTGATTTCCACAATGTTAAAAGCCGCATCAGATAGTTTATATTCCGAAAGAAGAAATTTATTTATGCGGATAATAATTGGGATGCTATTGTCTTCTTTCGCCAGACTGCGTGAACAGAGATCCTGCAATTCTTCGCAAAACGGTCTTTCAAAATATGCAGCAGTTTGCCTGGAATCCAATCCCCTGAGAACAAATCCGATGCACTCATTCTGGTTCCTGGCATCAAGCACTGAATCGACAAAGAAATTATTGCTGTAAAGGTGAAGGCGTTGTTTATCCAGACTAAGGTATGTTACCTGGGAATTTACATTCGGAATACTTGATATCAAGATCAGGATTGTTACAAGCCGGATCAATAAAGGATTTGAACCTTTTTCCTCCTGTATTTCAATGGCGAAGAGTTCTATGTTGCTTTCAGTTATTTTGGTCATACTGAATAGAATATATCCTTCTGCCAATTTACGGGATTATTCGCAATATATTCTGAAATTGACAGGAAAGATTTGTTATCCCGGATTATATGATCATAATAATTGCGCTGCCAGACCGGTTCACCTGGCGATTTCCGTAAAATATTGATTTGTTTGGTAACGGATAATTTATATCCGGCAATGCGCCGATGGATTTTGGTTTGGGACCGGTAGGGGCGACCGGTGTTGTTTGGGTTTCCGGTGCCGTAGGGGCGACCGGTGTTGTTTGGGTTTCCGGTGCCGTAGGGGCGACCGGTGTTGTTTGGGTTTCCGGTGCCGTAGGGGCGACCGGCCGGTCGCCCCTACAGACATGACCAAACAATAATTCCCGGTTTTTAACGCAGATGGTGATGAAATAGGCTCCCTGGCGGGAATAATCATACCCCCGGAGCCTGATGGATTGCCGGTGATGGAGTTCCTGGTTAAATTTTATTATCTTCATGCCATGGGTGCCTTCTTCATTACTCCATAGATTATTCTCCTGACTTGCTTAACATGCCCCTTGATAAGAATATATTTCCATTCAGGTTGTACTCGTTCTAAATCCTATCGCCTTGATTATTTTCAAGCGTTCCACTTTGGAACCTTAAATATAGCGAATAACTTTATGTTGGAAGATTAAAAAAGGGGATAAATTCAATTATTATTCCGGCTTAATAAACTCATACGCACCAATATCCGGAAGGTCCTCAGGACGGTTGGTCTCTATAATATCACGGTGCAGGTCGAAAAATGACTGCCTGATAACCTCGGGATTTCCTTTGTCAATAAGAGGGGAGAGGGTATCAAGCTGGTAATTGTTCTCCAGGTAGTTGAAAAACAGGGGATCTTCATTTACCAGGCAACCGGGATAATGTCCCGGATCGGAAACATCCAGCGTAGTTCTGAGAAGGCAATGGTCAAACTGGTATTGGAAAGGAGCACCGGTATCACCTAACAGCAATAATTCGTCATCATTTCTCCCATAAAAAATATTATTGCCAAAATATCCCTGGAATTCAAACCATAGGTAGGGAATATCATTCGTGTCGGTAGCATAATTATTCAGGACAATGGATGGGGTTACCCTTACTGAAGCAGACCAGTAATTAGCGAAAGTACACTGGCGGATATCGTAAATCCCACCCCAGGTAAAAGCGGCCAGGTATTGACTGCAATTCACCACGACATTATTGTAAGCGGTAAGGTTATAAAACCGTGTCAGGATGCCGTAGCCTGTCATGTTCTCGATGCGTGTGTTTGAAAGGATAAGCTGGTTGCCCATCTGCTCCTGTATAGTTTCAAGCTGCAGGCCAATAAAGCCGTTACGGATAATGGCATATTCAATCTCGTTATTCACGCTGCCTTCATTGATCCAGATACGGTCCCACTGCCCGGGCATATCCTGGTAGAAACTCTCCAGCCGGTCGCCCTGGAAAATGATCGGTGCATCAACACTGCCTTTGGCTTTTATGTTGCCCCCTTTGTAAATCCATAATCCCGAATTATTATGAAAATATACCCTGGTTCCCCGTTCAATTTCGAGCGATCCGGTGGAATCCACTACGGCAAAACCGTAAATCACGTATGGCTTGTCGGCTGTCCAGCGGGCTGTTTCATTCTCATGGGCTATGATCTTGAATTTAGGGTATCCGGGGATATAGGTATCTGCAAGAATGTAGTTTGCGTTCTGCCCCCATGCAACCAGGTTGACATCCTGGATATTGCCATTAGTTTCGAACACGATGGAATCGCTTATCACAAAAGGATTTCTTTCATCAGTTGGGTCAATGGTCACCCGGCAAAATATGTAAAGACTGTCTTCTCCGTCAATATCAATGTCTTTAACTTCATTAGCTGCCTGTCCGTCGACATTCATCCGGTAGAAGGAGGAAGTTCCGCCGGCCAGGCGGATCGAAGTGATACTGATCCGCTGTTTTCCTTTATTATGAACAGTAAAGGATTGAATAGTGGAGCCGAGGCTGGTGAAAACCGTATCAAAAAAAACAGTGTCCTGTGAAAAATTCAGCTTGACGCCCGGGTCATTGTCAACAGGGTCTTTTTGGCAGGAAAATAACAGCAGCAAAATGATAAGGCTTATCCCCCCGGAAAACACATTATAAGAAAGGTAGCTCTTTTCCTTAATCATCAGGCCCATTTTGCCGGCAAATTTAACTAATCTCCCAGTAATTACGTTTCCGGGCTGAATTTATTGCTTCGATCCATTTTTTCCGCGATGGATAATAATTGGCTAAATTTGCGGTTTATTACAAAAACTAAACCTATGGGGATGTTTTGCAGGTTTATACTAGCCGCATTCAGTCTGATCATTTTATCGTCCTTAAACCTGACGGCGCAGGATACCATAAAGGCTCCTCCTAAACAGAAGAACCATAGTATCCTGGACCGTATCGATTTTGGCGGTTACCTGGGCGCCCAGTTTGGAACTATTACTGTCATCGACGTTTCGCCATTGGCCAGCTACCGGATTACAGAATCTTTTCATGCTGGTGTGGGATTTACCTACCTGTATTTTAAAGATAGCAGATACTCCCCGGATTACAGCGCCAGTTCCTATGGTGGCAGCATATTTGCCCGTTATTTTATCTGGCGCGATTTGTTTGCACATCTTGAATATGCACCGCTTTATGTGACTTACTATGATTATTATGATAATGGCTCGGGAGGTTATTACCGGGTGAAAAGTGCCACATGGGTGCACGATTTTATGGTTGGCGGCGGATACAGGCAGTGGATTGGTGAGAGAGCCTTTATGAGTCTTATGGTACTGTTTAATGTTAATGAAAGCTTTTACTCACCCTACAGAAATCCGATAATCCGGATTGGATTCGGAGTCGGACTATAGGAATTTAGCATTTAAAATTTAAAATTATTGCTGTCTGGCTATTTTCTGCAGTAAATCCAGCGTAAGTATCCAGAACTTCTCGACGGTGCTGATTTCGAGCCTTTCGCTGGGAGAGTGAACGCCCCTCATGGTCGGGCCGTAACTGATCATATCCATCCCGGGATATTTATCTCCGATCAATCCGCATTCCAGTCCTGCATGGATGGCCCTGACGACCGGCTTTTGACCGAATAGCGTTTCGTACGAATGAACACACAATTCCAACACTTTGGAATTTGGATTTGGCGCCCAGCCGGGATACCCGTTGGATTGTTCAATTCGCGCACCGGTAAGATTAAAAACGGCCGATACCATGTTGCAGATATCTTCTTTGGCTGATTCTATGGAGCTGCGCTGGCTGGTGGAAATCCTGAATAAGCCGTTCTGCATTTTCACAGATGCCAGGTTGGTTGATGTTTCAACAAAGTTGGGAATATCCTGCGACCAGGCGATAACGCCATGCGGGCAGGCATACAGGGAGTTCAGCAAATGATCCTGGGTTATTTTATCCAGAACAAAACCGGGTGTTTCAGATTCTTCCACATCGATCTTCAGGTCTGGTTCAGAGACCCGGAATTCAAATCTTAAATCTTTTAAATAAACCTCAGTGTAGGATTTAACAGGCTGGATCTTATCAGCCGGAACGAGGAAAATGGCGAATGCTTCCCGTGCGATGGCATTCCGCAGGTTTCCTCCTTCAAAGGAAGAAACTCGGATTCCATATTTCCTGGCAGTTTCCCACAAAAAGCGGTTCAGGATTTTATTGGCATTTCCCCTGTTTCGATGAATATCGTCGCCGGAATGGCCTCCCTGAAGCCCTGAAACTTTCATCCTGAAGGATTTATATCCTTGCGGGACCGGATCTTTCTTCAACGGCATTTCTATAACGGTATCACGGCCTCCGGCACACCCGATAAAGAATTCGCCATCATCTTCCGAATCCAGGTTCAAAAGGATCCGGCTTTTTAAAACATTGGGATCAAGGCCGAATGCACCGGTTAAACCCGTTTCTTCATCGATGGTAAAAAGGCACTCCAGCGGGCCGTGCTTGATGTCTTTTGCTTCGAGCAGGGCCAGCATGGTTGCCACGGCAATGCCATTATCAGCGCCTAGTGTGGTGCCCCGGGCCTTCAGCCATCCATCTTCTATATAGGTTTGGATCGGATCTTTATCGAAATCATGCATCACATCGGCATCTTTTTCACAAACCATATCGACATGCCCTTGCAGGCAGACAGAAGGGGCCTTTTCCAAACCGGGGCTGGATGGTTTCCTGATTATAATATTACCGACACTGTCAGTAGTAGACTCCAGTTTATGTTCTTTTCCGAAATTCACCAGGTAGCTGATAATCTTTTCCTCCTTTTTGGACGGACGGGGAATTTTCAGCACTTCAGAAAAATAAAACCAGAGTCTTTCCGGTTGTAAGGAAAGTATAGATTGATTCATAATTGAGTTGATTTTTGGTTATAGCAAAATTAAAATAATCGCACTCAGGCTGATAAGCTTTTCAGGGAAGATATTGTGTTTACCGGGTCGGGTGAGTCAAAAATGGTATAGCCTGCCACTAGTACCTGCGCTCCGGCTTTTATCAGCTGGGGCGCATTTTCAAGTGTCACGCCACCGTCAACTTCGATGAGGGCATCCGTCTTTTTTCGTGCTATTAATTCCTTTAAATGCATAATCTTTTCTAAAGTGCTTTCAATAAAACTCTGTCCGCCGAAGCCTGGATTTACCGACATCAGCATGACCAGGTCGGCATCGGTGATGATCTCTTCCAGCAGTGATACGGGTGAATGAGGATTCAAAACCACCCCGGCCATGGCGCCCAGCTTTTTAATGGCCTGGATGGTGCGGTGCAGATGGGTACAGGCTTCGTAATGGACGCTGATCACTTCGGCACCGTATTCGCGAAAACGCTCCAGGTACCGGTCAGGATCGACGATCATAAGATGCACATCAAGCGGCTTTTTCGCGTATTTCTGGATGGACTTCAGGACGGGAAAACCAAAGGAGATATTCGGCACAAAGACACCGTCCATCACGTCGATATGGAACCAGTCGGCTTCACTGCCATTAACCATTTCGATGTCACGCCGGAGGTTGCCGAAATCGGCTGACAGCATGGAAGGGGCGACGAGCGGAAAACGGTTCATCAACATAATTTATCCAAGGTATGATTTCAGGATTTTGCTACGGGAAGTATGCTTCAGCCGTCGGATAGCCTTTTCTTTGATCTGGCGGACCCGCTCACGGGTCAGGTCAAATTTTTCGCCGATCTCTTCCAGTGTCATCGGGTGCTTGGAATTCAGGCCGAAATAGAGCCTGACCACATCGGCTTCCCTGGAGGTCAGCGTTGAAATAGCCCGGTCAATCTCTTTCCGCAATGATTCCACCATCAGCTCTCTCTCAGGCGTATTGGTCTCGTCACTTCGCAACACATCGTAAAGGGTATTTTCCTCATCCTGGATGAGCGGGGCATCCATCGAAATATGGCGGCCGGAATTACGTATTGATTCCTTGACTTCGCTTTCCGGAATATCAAGCATTTCAGCTATTTCCAAGGAATCAGGCTCTCTTTCATGCTGTTGTTCAAGCCTGGCATAAGCCTTGTTAATCTTATTGATGGAGCCAATTTTGTTGAGCGGAAGGCGCACTATCCTTGATTGCTCTGCCAAAGCCTGAAGGATCGACTGCCTGATCCACCAAACGGCATAGGAAATGAATTTAAAACCACGGGTTTCATCGAAACGCTGAGCTGCTTTGATCAATCCCAGGTTGCCCTCGTTGATGAGGTCGGGGAGGCTTAGCCCCTGGTTCTGATATTGCTTGGAAACCGATACCACGAAACGAAGGTTGGCCTTAGTCAGTTTCTCTAAAGCATCCTTATCACCGGCCTTGATCCGGCGGGCCAGCTCGACTTCTTCTTCCGCAGTAATAAGCTCAACCCTACCGATTTCCTGCAAATACTTATCAAGCGAAGCAGTTTCACGGTTGGTAACTTGTTTAGTAATCTTTAACTGGCGCATAGGTCGGTTTATAGGGAGTACAAAGCTAAAGTAATTTGTACGATTCCGGCGCAGTTATGTTTCAAAAATTTATTGCCTTTGTGGAGGCGCAGGGAGCAATGCTTTCCTGGACAATTTAAGTTTTCCCGTACTGGTATCAACACCAATGAGTTTCACTTCAATTTGCTGTCCGACTTTCATGTATTCTTCGATATCTGTCACGCGTTTCCAGTCGATCTCGGATATGTGCAGCAAACCTTCTTTACCTGGCAGGATCTCGATAAAAGCGCCGAAAGCAACGATACTCTTCACTTTTCCATTGTATATATCACCGACTTCGGGCACGGCCACGATCTTTTTGATGCGGTCTTTTGCCGCTTCGATCGATTCTTTGTTGCTTGAAAATATATCGATCACCCCGGTTTCCCCGACTTCTTCGATAATGATTGTTGCGCCGGTATCTTTCTGAATTTCCTGGATGATTTTTCCGCCAGGCCCTATAATTGCACCGATAAACTCCTTAGGTACCGTCATTTTTTCGATCCTTGGCACAAACGGTTTATAGTCTTCTCTTGGGGTGGAAATGGTCTTCATCATCTCACCAAGGATATGATTCCTTCCCCGGCGGGCTTGTTCCAAAGCTTGTTGCATGATTTCGAAGGATAAGCCTTCAATTTTAATATCCATCTGGCAGGCCGTAATACCATCTGCCGTGCCGGTGACTTTGAAGTCCATGTCACCCAGATGATCTTCATCCCCCAGGATATCGGATAAAACAGCATACTTACCGGTTTCTTTGTCCGTTATTAATCCCATCGCTATACCTGAGACTGGTTTTTTAATCTTAACACCTGCATCCATCAGGGCAAGTGTACCGCCACAGACGGAAGCCATAGAGGAAGAACCGTTGGATTCGAGGATATCTGATACAATCCTGACTGTATAAGGATTTACATCATCTGCCGGTATTACAGGCTTAAGGGCACGCATGGCCAGGTTGCCATGGCCGATCTCACGGCGGCTGGTTCCACGTATAGGTTTAACTTCACCGGTTGAAAAACCGGGGAAATTGTAATGCAGCAGGAAATCGCTTGATCCTTCAATAACTGCTCCGTCAAGAACCTGCTTATCAAGCTTGGTACCAAGGGTTACTGTAACCAGGGCCTGGGTTTCACCACGTGTAAATATGGCTGAGCCGTGGGCAGCAGGTAAATAATCAACTTCGGACCAGATCGGGCGGATGTCCTCCAGGCCACGTCCATCAAGCCTTTTTCTTTCCACAAGAATGCAATTCCTGACTGCCAGTTTCTCGGTATCTTCAAAATAACGGTTGATCAGTGGCTCCAATTCCTTGCGTTTATCTTCCGCAATTGTTTCTATAAAGTTTGCCTTTACATTTGCAAATGCTTCATGACGAAGTTGCTTGTTTGCAACACCCTTCCCGGCAATTTCATAAAATTTAGGATAGGCAAAATCATGTATTGTCTGCTGTAAAGCGGCGTCATCGACTAATTCAGGCACAGCCATTTTATCTTTTTTCTCAGAAAGCATTTCGGCCAATTCGATCTGGGCACGGCATTGAACTTTGATGGCTTCATGGCCAGATTTAATCGCTTCAAGCATATCGGCTTCAGAGATCTCCTTCATCTGGCCTTCGACCATGACGATATTATCAATGGTAGCTGCGACCATCATGTCCATGTCTGCTTCTTCAGTCTGGGCAATGGAGGGATTGATAATAAGCTGGCCTTTTACCTTGCCAACCCTTACTTCTGATATCGGCCCGAGGAAAGGTATATTGGAAACCATGATAGCAGATGAGGCAGCCAGAGCCACTAAAGTGTCGGGAAGATTTTTTTTATCACCTGAAATCAACATAACCTGAACCTGGATCTCATTGAGAAAATTATCCGGGAACAATGGCCTGAGGGCCCGATCCACCAAACGGGAGATAAGTATTTCATATTCTGAAGGACGAGCTTCTCTTTTGAAGAAGCCTCCGGGAAATTTGCCGGTCGCGGAGTATTTTTCTTTATACTCAACCGTAAGCGGAAAGTAGCCTGCATTTTCCGAAGCCTCGGGGGCTACGAGTACGGTAGCGAGCAACATCGTGTCGTCCATTCTTACAACAACAGCTCCTGCAGCCTGTTTGGCCAATCTTCCGGTTTCAATGGAAATCTCGCGTCCGTCTTCTAACTTGAATTTTTTGATAATTGCTTTTGATGACATTTTCTTCTTTTTTTTCTATTTGATTGATAAACATGAAAAAAGGCAATGCTGAGATTGCCTTTTTTCTTATATTCCTGACAATGATTGTCTATTTTCTAATGCCAAGGTTCTTGACTATTGCCCGGTATCTCTCAATATCGACCTCCTTCAGGTATTCCAGCAGGCTGCGGCGTTTACCGACCAGCGCTACCAGCGACCGGCGGGTGGCAAAGTCTTTCCGGTTTTCCTTTAAATGACCTGTCAGGTAATTGATCCGGTGCGTGAACATAGCGATCTGCCCTTCTGGTGAACCGGTATCGAATTCCGATTTTCCAAATCCGGAGAAAAACTCCTTTTTCTTTTCTGACGAGAGATACATATCGATCTTATTATTAGGTTTAAATTGAGCCGGCAAAGATAATAATAATTTTTAAAAATTCAACATCGGGTCGGATTAATTATAGAATGAATATTTTACACTTTATCCTGGAACCAGAAGTTGCCATGGGATGGTTTTTGGCTTATTCCGGTTTAACCCATACCAGTTTCCATTGCGTACCATATAGTTCATAAGTAGTCCAGTACGTCAGTTTTTTTACGATTTCCCAGGTTCCGGTTTTATAAAATGAATAGGATGTTGTTCCACTTTCTTCGGCATCAATTTTCCTTCCGGCAGTAATCAACTCAGGGAAATCCATGTATAAAGAATCGGTAAACAGGTTGCGGCCGATCTCGGATACATCCTGGTTGTACAGCATTTTGCCTCCCTTTTCCATCACCCAGAGTTCAAACGCCTGGCCTTCGTTGATAGGCTTCATGATATTGCCTAAAATCTTTTCTGGAAGGAACAGTGCGGTAATGCCTCCTAAAATGGAATTATTTTTTACGATCGGGTGCATAATGACTGCCGCATAAAAACCCTCCACGGCAAGAAATTGCTGGCTCAGAACCGGTAGCTCAGTTTCATAAGCCTTGATAACATGATTCTGGAGGCTGATATCAGATCCCTGGAAATCATGGTAAACTGCCGGCTCAATGATTTGCATTATTCCTGCGGGAGTAATCTGCGCAAATTCGGTTACATCATTGAATTCATTCACTAGTTCCAGCAGCTTCGCCCGGATAAGGGTTGTATCCATGTTGATGGAACCCATGTACTCTACAGCCGCTGCCATTTTTTGATCAAGACTTGCGAATTCTGCTGTCAGATTAGTTTTTGATGTCACAAGAGCGTCAGGAAGCTCAACAGCTTCCTTCTTGCATCCGGCTGAAAAAATGGCAAGGCTGATAATTAAAAAAGTCAGTTTTGCTTTCATAGTTTAGTTTATTTATGACTTCATAGCGGATTTTTTATCCGGGAACACTGAAAAAATGGAAGAAAAGCCTGATATATCGAAAATTTCCTTAATCCCGGGTTGAAGGTTGCACAGACTGAACTGCCCTTTTACAGCTATCATTTTTTTCTGAACAATCAGGAAGACCCTCAATCCAGAGCTGCTTATATAATTTAACCCGGAGCAGTCCAGGATTATTTTGGTGCACCCTCTTTCGATTACCCCCATCATTGGCTTTTCAAACTCACTGGCATTGGTGCTGTCGATGCGTCCTTCCACACTGACAATTGTGTAGTCTTTTGACGATTCAACTTGTACATTCATGATTCGATATTTTTAGTAAGCATTAAATAATTTCTGTTTTCTTTACGTTGGTATTCAACTTTATCCATGATCTTTTTGATCAGGAATATTCCTAAACCGCCTATCGGCCTGGTTTCTACTGACAAAGTGATGTCGGGATCTATTTTTAAGGTAGGATCGTACTCATGTCCATCATCAATAATTGAAATGGAAAGCATATCTCCGATTTTTTTAAAATAAATCTCAATAGTATGCTTATTATCATCATCAAATCCATAATCATTAATATTGGTCAAAGCTTCTTCCAGAACTAAGTTTAAAGAAAATACCAGGGGCATAGATAGCTCCCATTCCTCGCCAAGTTCATTCAAAAAAACTTCCACCCTGGCTAATTCATCAATTTGATTATTTACCCACAAAACTTTCTCAAGTGATTCTTTATCCATTTTAAACAGTTATTATCTTTGTGATGTGATTCAATCCAATCGTGAATATCAAAAGAAGTGCAATAAATTAAGAATTCAATTAATTTAGACAAAAGCATTTTCAATACAAATATAGCAGATATTACAAAGTAATTCCTGCAACGAGATATACACTTTTACTTGAGGGATTTAAGATAAGGCTTACGCTTAGGGGTAATGAAAAGCGATCAGTCACCGGAATAGATTTTTTTACCGTACAGCCAATATTAACAAAGGCTGCTTTTGGGGCGTAGTACGTGCCTTTTAGCTGATAGCCTGCAAAAGCAACGAAGTCAGCAGTGCCTAATTTATGAAAGTACTGAAGTTCAAGGTAAATACTCTTTGAAGTGTCGGCACCATAAAAGAAATAGGCCGCAATGAAATTAAAAGGCACTGTTTCGCCTCCTGAAAGCAATACCTGGGCTTCGAGAACATGGGCGGTAGTCTCCTCGCGGTAGTTGAAAAAATCAAAAGCGGAAGTATCATTAAAGCTCCAGTAATCCCAAATAGCAATGGTAACAAAGCCAATGGTTTTCGATAGGTAAAAGTCGGTTTCCTGTCCACCCTCCCCGGTTAATTTGTAAGCGCCCCAGGCGCCAAGAGTGAAGCCTTTCAAAGAGGCCGACACACAGGGTTGAATACTGGGGGCATGCCCGTTTTCCAAACCGCGCCATATAAATCGGCTCATAAGGTCAACATTTGCTGATAGAGACACAGCCGGAAGAGTATCCGATTGAGCGGATAGCGATGAAGCGCAAAAACATAACCATGACGCTGCAAACAATTGTAAAGCGCCGAGTTTTATTTTCATAATCTGATAAATATGCTGATTTTAGTCCCTTTATAATTTAAAAGAAACCATAAACTGATCTTTGGGCAGAATTGGTCCATAGGCTCTTGAAAATCCAAATGAAAGTGTTGATTTGAGCAGTGAAAAGAGAACGATCTCAAAATCGAGCTGTACTCCCGATGAAAAGTAGTTTTGCTGCGGCTGGTCGTTAGCAATATTCGTGAAAATACCCATGCCAAAGAGGGTAAACCTGGCATAGGTTGAATAAAGGCCCTTCAGTCCGAAACGTTTGAATCGAATGGGTTTAAAATTAATCTCCGTCGAAAATTTTCCATAGTTAAGCGCTGAAATTGCATCAATCTCAACACCCGGGAAACCTGACATTTCGCGATATTGCTGCACTGAGCGGTAATCGACATAATTATTGCCAAACCCGCCAAAGTAAAAGTAGGAGTTGGTTTTATCCGATTCTCCAAACGACTGGCCTGCCGAAGTCCTGAACCAAAGCGATGAATTCCTCAATGGCAGTAAAAAACCAAAATCAAAGTTACTGATCAGCTGCGGATAAAATGTTTGCTTTGCAAAACTGGTAAAGGCAAAAACATTCCAGTCATAGCCCTGTTCGGGCTCAATGGCGCCGAGCGATTTGCGCAAATAACTTTTATGGAAGTTTATGGTTGCGACATACAAATTGCGGTAATCGGAGGCAATATTCTGGTAAAATGGTAATGTTTCAAGGTCACCGTAAGCGGTCAGTTTGATGTAGAAATCGGTTTTCGATGGAGAAAACCTGTTTAACAATTTGTAATATTTGACAGAGAAGGAGTACCCGGCCCGGCTGAATTTGGTTGGGCCGAACAGATCATAAAAATCGGCATAGTTGTAATGTGCCGCGAATGTCCAATTCCAATAATTGTAATCGGCTGAAAGATGAACTATTTGTTTAGTTGGCAAAGCAGGAGTGGGGGAAAAAGAAAGTTTAAGTACTAGCGAATTCAATGCCATCGGATCCATAAAATTGAAGCGGTAACCGGCGGCCACGTAATCTTTATAGCCCTGCACGATGGGGTAAGCGCTTGCAAAGCGGAGTTCTTTAACGGGGCGATAACGTTTTTCAACAACTTGCAAGGAGTCAAGATTTATTTTGGATGGTGGTGATAAAATCCACTGTTCAACTTCGGGATTTATCTCATAAACTCGTTGACCAAGGAATTTGATCGGATTCACATCAGCAAGCGTATCAATTTTTATCATGCCGGCAACCATTCCTGCATGCGTATATTTGAATACGATCATTGAATCGGGGGAAATAGGCAAGGGCCTGAAAAAGCCGGTTTCAGCGTTTGTCAGTATTTGTGCGCTGCGCGTTTCAAGTGAAATGCGAAAAATATTAGAGACCCCGGTATAATAGGACGTTCCGTAGAGGTATTTCCCGTCGGGCGAAAAGACAAAATTCGCGGCGGGATTGTCTTCAAACTCATACACTTCCTGGTATTCTTGTTTTCCGGCAAGTAAATCAGTAATTTTGAAAATAACAAGCCGCTGTCGGCCTGCAACATCCGAAAGCGTCGCAGAAAGCATGGATCCATCAGGGGAAATTGCCGGATCCGATAAATCCTGTCCAAAAGGAAGGCTGTATATGTTCTGGTACTTTGTGTAGGGACTCATAAACCGGACAAGCGAGTTGCGCCCGCTCATACTCTGAATGCCCCAAAGGGAATGGTCTTTTGGATTGATGACAAGATTTCCGCACCGGGAGTACTTGACCAGGTTTTTCGTTATACCGGTATTTAATTCGATCGATTGCAAGCCACGCCAGTCATTATTATGGGTTGAAACAAAGATCGTTTTCAATGAATCGTCGTAGGCGATACTGGTCACATAATAGAGGCCCGGACTGGGAACAGGCGCCACGCGCTTTTCATGCCCGGTGACAAGATCAAACGTGGCAATGTGGGCTAAGTTCCCGGGATAATTTACGGCGGCAACAATTTGGTTTGCCGATGGAATATAATACTGACGTGACACCGAGCCCAGGGTTTTGGCTGTAATCTGCCGGAAGTCCGTTATGGGAATCTTTCGTAACTCATGTAGGTTTTCCATTTGAAATTCATGCTCCCACCTGATCCATTGATCCCATTCTTTCTGAATCTTAACACCATAAACCTGTTGGAACTGATTAGCGTAGAATCTTCGACTTGTATCGGTACGCGCGTAAAAAGCTTTAAGTTTCGGGATGCCGTATTTGTAAGCAAGATAGCTTACGAACCTTGTCCCGTAAAGGTAGGAATTCACACCCACCTGAAAATCGATCGTTGTCCCTTCTGTTTCAAGTCCGATCACATTATAGAAAAATGCGCTGTCGTGCACCATCGTGCGGAATACCATCTCATCATATCCACCCATTACACGGCCAACGCCACCCGACATCCAGGTTTCCATGAAAACCGCGATCCCTTCGTGATACCACCGGGGAGAATACCATCGCGGTGTGGTAAAATAGCTGTATACCATTGAAAGTGGATCACGGTTGTCGGCAATCACCTTGCCTCCGAAAATGGTCCTCAGAATTTTATCGGATTTCGATGCTTTGTCGCACATTACCTGGTGTGTGAGTTCGTGACTCATCAGCCACTGCATCCGTTCATTGGAAGGGACAACCGAAAAGGTATATTCAAAAGGCGAAACACCAATGTTCAGAAAGTTCCAGGGGATGACCATTGTTCCCCCGTTGCCAACATCTGAAAAATCATTAAAAAGCATGTTGGTCTCTTCCGACGGCAGATACCCCCAGAATTGTTTATGAAATGCAAGGGCGTTTTCAAAGGATCGAACGGTATGCGCAACCAGGTAAGAGGTGTTTTTATCAAGAAAGACCAGCCTGACATTTGAAGTCTCGAACTTTTGGATGGCGATCTTATTCTGGGCCGTGAGAGAACAGGGAATAGCTGATAATACTATTATGATATTGACCAGCTTAAACCAGCGCGAGGTTGATGACAAACTGAACCATGTCATATGAATCCGGTTAAGGATGTCAAATATAGTAAAACTTTTGGTTTTACTGTCCGGGATCAAAAACTCCGAGGTTCTGACTCCGCAGTACCCCAAGCATATTGTTTAGTCCCTGGGTAGCTCCGATGAAACCGAGATTCTCCTGAGAAAGATAAATAACGTTGAGTCCATCAGAAGCAGGCAAATACCCGAGCGATTGCGCCTGGATGACATTCTGAAGGCTGTAATTACTAAGAATAACATTCAGTTTTTCGACTCCAAAAAAGGCAATTACCTGCATGCTTTGAAGGTTATCTGTCCCTGACAGTATAGCATTCAAATTTTCCTGGCTTCCAACCAAATTTTGCAGGCCAGGTTTATCTCCCACCAGAAACTGCAGGCCGGGCTTGTCGTAAACCATAGCCAGCCCGTTCATATTCAGCTTATCTTTCGATGCCACAGCACCCACTTGCTGGTTCGACTGAAACATCATACTAAGGTCAGAGCTAACATTAGCCTGCATAGCATTGCTTGCAACAAAGGATTGAATACCCTCATTACTCGCGACAAACTGAAGCTTGTTTTGCGCCATGAACTCACCCAATTGGTCATTTCCCAACAGTCTATTCAAATTGTCCTGTGATGCCATGGCATAAGAAAGCATGCTGCCAACCTGCTCCTTGTTACCTAAAATCCCGGCTATTTGGATGCTTTTCACCAGCAACTGGTCACGAATCGATTTTAACCGGGCGATTTCTGTTTTCCTGGCCTGAATGGTTTTATTGGTCAGCATAAAATTATCCATGCTGAGAAGCGCCTGGCTAAGGACCGAATCCTTTTCATTCAGGGTGTTCACATAAGTTCCGAAATCACGGAGGTTCTTCTCCACATCCTGCGAAAGGTCTGCAGTGTCCTTTAGGTAAAAACCATTAAGCATGCTAATGGTTGTACCCAATGTCCTGTTGTTATTCTTTATAAAATCGCTGTAATCCTGCAAGATACTGACTTTTTTGGCATCTTCTGCCAGGTCCCCAAGACCTTGTGCCTTAAAAATCAATACACACGAATCAATTTTTGTGCTCAGATCCTGTGTGAAAAGAGAGAAATAAATCAGCCCCTGGATCATATTTCTAAGTTGAGCCGTATCATTAACAAACTCACTGCGCAACAGAATATCTTTTTCGGTCATCTGCTGTTTATGGTATTTTTCCGCTTTCCCAAAGGTTCCTGATGTCAGGCCTTTGAATACAGTTGGGAAGAAGAACGAAATAGCCACGATCAGGATGGCAATGGCCACTACAATGCTGATGATCACTTTGACTTGTTTTTTCATATCATTATTTATTAAGTTCATATTCTTTAATCCCATGAAGACGCCAGAAACGAAGGCAAAACCGGATCTGAAATCAGGTCGTGACCAAAAACTTCGCATTATTAAAATTTCCGTTTTTTTCGGTTGTTTGTAAGTTTCTGTATTGATCTTTTTTAGAATTTCCTGTTTGAAATCGATGTCAACCGGATTTGCCAGTTCGCTCTCCATCTGCTCCTTTATCAATTCCCATTCTTTAGCAAACCGAACAGCTTCCGGATGACCGGCAAGGTAGGTCTCAAGTTCATGCAGTTCTGCTGCAGTTAACTCACCATCCAGTTTCCTGTATATCTTTTCGATGATTTCTTTATCTGTCATTTTCAAAAAAACCATTTGCAATCAATCCTTTTCGCAATTGTTCCCTGGCAATAAACAACCTGGAACGAACTTTTTTAACCGGAATACGGGTAACTTCATTAATCTCTTCATAGGAGAATCCGCAATAATATTTCAACAACACCAAAACCCGGTAGTCATCGGTCAGGTTGAGTAATCCATTGTGCAGCAACCTGTTTGATGATTCATGATCAGAGGCTTCAGGATTTTCAGCCAATAAGGGATCGATTCCGTTAAGGCTGATATTCTTTGGTCTTTTCCTGTTATAATTAATAGCCTCATTGATGGCCATCCGGTATATCCAACTAAAGAACCTGTATTTAAAATTGAATCCACCCATCTTTTCAAAAGCTTTGACAAACACATCCTGAGTAAGATCTCTTGCTGTTTCGAAATCGCCGACCATGCGTAATATGATGTTAAAGATCGTTTGCTGGTACCTGTCAATCAACACTTCAAAGGAGGAAATGCTGCCATGGATCACTTCGTACACCAGTTCATTATCGTCCTTCATCATCTTAAATACAGGAAAAATTGAAAAAGTTGGTGAAAGGTATAATTTTTTTTCAATCAAGCAGCGAAAGCTTCCACAAATCTTTGTGACTGACCCGTAAAACAGGAGCAATAGCGAGATAGCCGGCCCGCCCGATGGCCTTTTCCAGTGCTTTTAATTCTTTCAGCTTTGCCGGTATTTCAGGATCAGGGGCCATTTTCAGATCATTTTCTTTCAGCATAATATAACATTTTGCTTTCATCGAAAGTTCAAGATAGAGGCTTATAAAACAGTACATATCAAAAACCACCTCTTTTGGGAAATAGTGCTTGACCGTAAGGAGAAACGAACCAGCCTTTGTCTCTGTAAACCGTCCCTTTTTAATCATCTGTAATAAACTGACCTCTGTATCGAATTCCATTTCGAGCCAGTTGCGGATCGATTTTTCATTGGCCTGAAAGATCAGGCTCATACTGACAGGGATCAGGATCAATACGATCAATGTTGAAATCAGTGGTGAAACCAGGAATTGATTAAATGTCCCATGGATAATAATGGCGGCCAAAGCACCGGAAAATGTAGCCAGGGTTATATTTGCATGACGGTTTAAGGCGCTCATGCAAATGATCCCGAAAATGGCGGTGGTTCCGCAATGCATCACGGCAGTGCCAAATCCCCGGGTGATCCATACCATAAGATTACCTTCTGCCTCGGCAAAATGAAACAGGTAAAAGAGATTCTCACAAAAAGCAAAGGTCGTCCCGATCGAAAATCCATAAATAGCCCCATCGATCATAAAGCCGATCCTGTTTTTTCGTATCAGGACCAGTAACAAGCCCATCTTCAGAATTTCCTCCACAAATGGAGCTATAAAACCGGAATAGGCTTCAAACGAAAATCCGAGATTTTTTATCAGGAAGGTGTTGAGGAAAAAACTCAGGCTGGCGCTTACGACACCCCAGGCAAGGCAAATCAAGAGCAGCATTTTGCTTGCCAGTTTCAAGCTGTCGAGATACAGTAGCATGACCAGGAAAAGGAATACTGGAATCAGACTGATGATGACCTTTATGACCATAATGAGTTGATTTAAACATAGTTTGCAACCAATAATTCAGCAACCCCTGTGTCGATCTGATCCTTACGGCGGAGTTCATCAAACAGGTAAAGCAAATCCGGTACTTTTAGTCTTTTTTTCTCTTCTCCCCGGAAATCATATCTAATCTTACCCTGATGCATCATGATGACCCGGTCACCCAGATTAACGGCTTGCTGCATGGAATGGGTTACCATCAGGGTGGTCAGCTTACCTTCGGTTACAATCTGTTCGGTCAGTTCGATGACATTACTGGCCGTTTTTGGATCCAATGCGGCCGTATGCTCGTCGAGCAGGAGCAGATCTGGCCTAAGCCAACTGGCCATAAGAAGGGTCAAGGCTTGTCGCTGACCACCCGACAGTTTTCCGATCGGGGTATCCAGTCGCTCTTCCAGCCCCATATTCAAGACTTTAACGCGGTATCTCAGGTCGCGGACCAACGAAGCCGGTAATCCCCAGCCCAGTCCCCGTTTTTTCCCCCGTTTTGCGGCCAGTGCCAGGTTTTCACCGATCGACATACCCGGGGCAGTACCGCTGAAGGGATTCTGAAAAACCCGACCGATCTGGCAGGCCCGTTTATGTTCGGGCCATCGGGTGATATTCCGGCCGTTCAGGATAATGGTACCGGCATCAGTCAAAAAATTACCAGCAACTGCATTCAACAAAGTTGATTTCCCTGAACCATTGGTGCCCAATACGCATACGAAGCAGCCATCTTCAATGGAAAGGCTTACGTCCTGCAATGCATTCACCTCGTTTATTGTTCCGGCGTTAAAGGTTTTATACAGGTTTGATATTTCTAACATGCTTTTATCTGATTAGTTTGATCTTTTTGGTCTGCTTCATAAAGCCCGGCAATACCAGAGCAAGAAATACAAATGCTGCTGTGATCAGTTTCAGATCATTGGGATTCATCCCCCAACGCAAAGCAATGGCAACCAGGAGCCGAAACAGGACCGCTCCGATAACTGCCCCGGCAATCAAAAGCCCCAATCTGTTTTCACTGATCAATGCTTCTCCAATAATGACGCTTGCGAGACCCCAAACCATCATCCCGATCCCCATCTGCACGTCGGCAAATCCCTGGAACTGAGCCAGCATTGAACCGGACAAAGCAATGAATCCATTGGACAGCGCAACGCCAAAGATAATCATCCCTTTGGTATTCACCCCGAGAGCCCTGATCATCTGATCATTATCACCCGTAGCCCGCATGGCCGTACCGATATTGGTGCGGAAAAACCACAACAACAGCAGGCTGAAGGCCACAATGATCAACAAACAAAAAAAGAGGGTCCAAAGATCCTTGGCAGGAACACTCCATCCGATGAGGTTAACTACCGCATTTTCCCCGGAAATAATATTTGAGAATTTTTCGAACCAGGTGAACAGGGTGTTCTGGGAAAGCAGCGGGACATTGCTTTTGCCCATCACATGGAGGTTGACCGAATAGAGTGCAGTCATCACCAAGATACCAGATAACAGCGGATTTATTTTAAACCGCGTATGGATCAGACCGGTTGCCGATCCTGCCAGCAGACCGCCGGCGAAAGCCAGTACAGTAGCCACAACCGGGTTGATGCCGGCAACAATAAGGGAGGCTGTAATGGCAGCGCCGAATGTAAAGGAACCCTCTGCTGTAATATCCGGAAAATCAAAAATCCGGAAGCTGATAAAACTTCCGAGAGCCAGGAGCGCGAGAATAAGTCCTATGGTTATTGATCCGATAAGTAGTGTCATTGACCTTGTGTTTTAATGATTAACTGAATTTTCCAACCCAGCCAACTCCTTGCTTAAAGGTGCTGTCCCCTAATCCGGCTATATCACGGGAGTCATGGATCAGGTGCAGCACATCCTGAACAATACTGCTTTCAAACAAGTGCAGGACCAGCTTGCCTGCTGACGTTTCCTGTTTGGGCAAAGCCTGAAAGGGGAATACAGCCGAATGGGTATGAATGAAAGCGGATGATCCGGGTTTAACAGGGCGTAGGAATGATTTTAACGGCCCCTCAGGATGCAGGGAATAAAATCCGAGTGAAACTGTCAGCATTCTGGAGAATGCCGGTTCCGTAGTAAAATTTATATTCTCCCGTATGCCGGGGAACTCAAACAACTGTTTTCCGTCCACAGGAGGTGCGCTCAGGCTGACTCCTACCAAACCGCCGCTTTCAGCGATCAGGAGAAATACAAACTGTTTTTGTCCGGAAGTCTGTGCAAATCCGGCTACCAGATCCTCCAGCGAGATAGATGGGACAAATTCCATTGGCTCAAATGAAATCCGGTTTGAAAAAATTCCCTCGGCTTGCAATGAGCAAAGGGCATTGATCTCGGGTTCAAACCTTCCGGTTTTTACCGCATAATCCGGAAGGTTTGATCCGTCAGAAGGCTTATAAACCAATGCTTCCCCAATGGCCAGAAATTCTCCGTACCGGCTTTTGCAATCTTCAAATCCCTCGCCAATGGCTCCAATCCCCAGACTGTAATGATTAGTCGTGAATTTGATTTTCTGGTTGTCAGTAGCTGTGAATCCGGAAGTCAAAGCTAAACCCGGATTTCCGGTTAAACGAATGGTCATCTTATCATCTGATAATATTTCATTATCAAATCTATATCCCTTGATTTCCCGAAATTGGGATTCCACTTTTTTCATTGGAGTAGCTTCCGGTGTTGCTGCGGTCAGAATGCTTTTCATCCCTACCATTTCCAGAACATCGGATACTGTATCGGATAGAGCTTCCAGAACAAATAATCCGCCGATCTTTTTAATCTTTTTATGTTGACTAATCAGAATCCGTATGCCTGCGGAGCTAAGATACTGCACCCCGGCCATGTTCAGGATGAAGCGATAAGAACCCTCCCGAACAAGGCTATTGAGGTAGTCGTCCAGATGCCCGGCCCAATTGGCATCCAGTCTTCCTTCCAGAAAGATTCGCTGTTCTTCACCGCGAGGATCTTTCCGAATATTTAATTTGTTCTCCATACTATTGCAAGTATTGGTGTTATTGTTTGACAATTTTCAGCTGTGGGAAAACTGTGAAAAGCTGGTCGGGTAAGGGGACATCATATAACTTTGCGGTCTCCGGGCAGATCATGTAATCCGTCTTTTCAACATAGCGGAAAGGTATTTGCGCAGGATTTTTCCCGGATAAAACTTCAATCCCCATCTGTCCGGCTTCATAGCCTGCCTGAAAATAGTCGCGCGCACAAACGGCAACAGCTCCCTGATCCATTTGATTCGTCACAAAACCATAATAGGGAATTTTACTATCCAGGGATACTTTCAGGATTGCAGAACTGCAGCTTCCGGTGAGATTATCAGAAATCTGGCAAAAAGCATCAATTCTTTGCGCAACCAGGGAATTTGCGGCATCGAGCACTTCTGTTGCTGAATTGGCCGGAACGGCTATCAGCTTAATTCCTATTTTTTGGGCCGCCTCCTCCAGCCGGTTCTTATAGGAGACCGAATTAATCTCCGCCGGTGTGAAAACGGTCCCGGCACGTTTCATTCCGGGATGCAGGTTTTGCACCAGTTTCATCAGTCCTTCAAAATCACTCATCGTGGAAATACCACAGAGATTGGGCAGATGATCGTCAAACGATTCTCCCAATCCGGCGGCCAGGGGATCCCCTACATTGGTGAAAACGATTTTCGAATTGGGCAATTTCTTCGCCAGCAGCTGAACAGAAGGGGTTGAAGTGGCAAACACCAGATCCCAGGTTTCATTGTTGATGGTTTCTGCAATACTGTTCAGGGTCGAAATATCGCCTTGCGCATTGTACACTTTGAGGGTAAAATCAACACTTTCCCGGAGATTTTTATCTTCCAGCGCTTTGCGTATCCCTTTTTCGCAGGCTTCGGAATTCGGACTATCGACAAAATGGACCAGTCCCAGCCTAAACTTGATCCCAGTGGGCAGGGAGTTACCTGTGGTCCGGTATTTTTGTGGTATTGTGAGCTCCAGGCTTTTTGCCTTTTCCTCATCGAAAGCCACCATTTCATTCATATAGTTTTCAATTGGAATAGTGTCGGGTGATGCCCCGTTCAAAAGCCGGCCGATCAAGTCTCCCGAATGGTATCCCACGCTCTGCCATCCAATCCCGATGGCGGCAAAAGCGCCCTTTCCGACAAAGGGCAAATCATTTACAATTAAAGGAATGTGTTGGTTGTTGCAGACCCCGGCGATCGCATCGAATGCCTGTAAAGCGGTATTGTCGCCTGACACATACAGGGCATCAATTCCTTTGCTTGCGATAACCTGGGTTGCTTGTAACACTTCAGATGAATTAACAACCGGCATTTCAACCAGTGTAAATCCCGATTTTTCAGCTAACTGGCGCATCACGCCAACCACTTTGCGGGAGTTTGCTTCCGAGGTGTTATAAATGGTTCCGATTTTTTTTGTTCCGGGAATCGTCTCTAAAATAAATTGAATCGTTTTTTCCACAGGAGGAAAGGATCCAATACCCGTAATGCCTTTAGCATGGTCCTCCCGGCTGATTCCGACTCCTGCGGCTATCGGATCATAACAATAGGTAAAAGCAACCGGATGTTTCCTGATGGTAGCCACCGCAGCAGTGACACACGGTGTAGAGGTAACCAGTACCAGGTCCATGGTCTGATGATCCATATTAAGCAGGATGGGTGCGATGTTCCCGATCTCCCCATTGGAATGAGATTCTTTTACATTCAGATTGCTGTCGCGCACAAAACCCAGCTCCTCCAGACGCATCCAAAGACCGGATAGTAATTCGTCATGGGAAGCTTCCGGGGCAAAATAGCAGAGCCCCAAAATATACTTCCTTCCGGCCAAAGCTTCGGATTTTGCAGGTCCGGCAGGCCGGAAAGTATTCCTCTTCACATTCCGGTTCTGAAGATCAGAAATAAGTAAAATTGCCGAAACAAGGATCAACGCAATTATCCCGCGGGAAACTGATTTCATGGTATCTGTTTAATTAATAATCCGGGTAGCCCGGCCGATCACTTTTTCAGGGACCAGCAGACCCTGTTCGGCGCAAGCTTTCCGGTTAATGATCAGATTGTAGTTTAGTATCGGTTCAATCCGGTTCCCGGAGGAAGTTCTTCCCTTCAGGATTTCAACGGCTATAAGCCCGGCCTGATAGCCCCATTGGTCATAGTTGGCGCCAAGCCCGATGGCTGCACCCTTTTCGGCCTGCAAAGGATCGGTAACAAATAGGGGGATTTTTTGCCCGGAAGCCAGTTTCGCCAGAACCGGTAAACCCAGGTAAACGGTATTGTCGGCGGATGCCACCAGGGCGTCAATTTGTTGTCCGGCAAGATATTGTCCGGCTTGCAGGATATCATTCGTACTTGTCACCGATGCGGTCACGAGGGTGAGTCCCCGCATAGAAAATTCTTTGCTCAGGACTTTAACAGAATACTCCGCATTGGGTTCGGCATTGTTATAGGGAATTCCGATACGCTTCAGATCGGGAATACATTCCATCATGAGATCAACAAATTCACCGACTTTCAGGGGATCATAAACTCCGTAAAGATTTTCAGGTATAGTTTTAAGACCCACCTGCTCCGGTCCAAAAGCAACCGTAAAAACAACCGGAATAGTCCGAACGGTCTGTGCGGCAGCCATCATACAGGGTGTGCTGTTGGTGATAATCAGATCCACGTTTTGAGTCAGCAGGGATTGCAGGATCATGTTGATCATTGAAAGATCGCCCTGTGCATTATTATCAAGCACCTTGATGTTCTGTCCGTCTATAAAGCCAGAATCTGCCAGGGCTCGAAAAACACCAGCCTTGGCTGCATCCAGAACCGGATCCTGTGTGATCTGAACATATCCGATCGTAATTTTTTTCTCAGCCGGCTGGCAGGCAGCCAGGGAAACTATGGCCGCAACGCCGAAAAAAAAGTTCAAACGATTCATTTTTTTAATTTTGGTAAAGATAGCAAAAGAAGCTAAAATCCTTTCCGGAAGCCGGGAATTTATCTGCTGTCTGGAAAGATTGTCGAAGAGTTTGGCTATCCAAGCAGCATTATTCTGAGACAGTTTCCCAAACTTTATTTACGTCCGGAATAGGAACCGTAATACCATAGAGCCCTTTTTCGACAATATCTAAAGACAAAATGCTTTGGGTCATCGGATCATTCGTGGTGAGATAGTAGTTTTCCCCATCGCAACCCCTGATCCGGAAAGTAACTCCCTTGTAATTGGCAAAGGTGCTGATTGATACCAGGGCATCAATCTGTGTAAAGGAAGTTCCTTTATCGCGTTGGATTTGCCATCTGCCACCGGGAAGTGCTATGGTAGGATAAATCGCTCCTCCTTGTGCGCGTGCATAAATTCCGTTGCGAATGGGGTTTTCTACTTGCGTAAGAATTTCGGCAACCTTGGCATTTTTGAGTTCCGGTTCTGTAGTAACCCATCCTGTACCGTTAAATTGCGCACGGAGGATTTCATTCCCCGCAGGAGTCACTTCGTAAAGTTCACCACCTTGAGCAGGTGCATAATAGCCATCGAAGGTATATTCCGGAAAACCGCCATCACCCAATGTAGAGGATGTAAAGCCACCTCCCGTATTCGGCCATGCATGGGTCCTGGTTCCACCCATCTCTTCACAATAGGGGATGGACAGATTGCCGGTAACATTGCTGGTAAACCGTATAACAGCATAGCCTCCCCCATCGGGCGAAAACTTGGTTCCTGAATAGTCAAGCCGCATTCCGTAATATACATCACTAAGCGTTTTCAGACTTTTTACATCTCCGGCTGAAGAAACAAATCCTCCCACCGTTCCGCCATAGGTGTTATTCATATACAAAGCCACATCCTCCAAAGGAAGCACTTTTTGTAATATAGTAGAAGTAGTTGGAAAACTAACTCCTTCCCGCAGCTGCCTGAGTCGCAACTTATCACCTTCGTTCAGATGCCATGCTGAGTCGGTGCTAAATGAGATAAACTCATTCAATGACATTGTTGCATTGACAAGCAGTTCGGCCCGCTGTTCAGAAAATCCGCTCAAATTTTGCATGGCCGATTGGTTATATTGACCCTCCGGCCAGTTTTGGGTTTGTTCATCTTTAGAACAAGCGTGACCAAATACTATTACCAAAGACACCAAAACGAATAAGATAAATTGTTTTGTTTTCATAAATTGATGATTTAATGATTCGATAAGTATTAAGTTAAATATTTGTTAATCAAAGTAATACGTTAAGTTTTATTAGTATTAAACTTTTGTATTCAGTTTCCTGGGAAAGATCCGCCCCGCCAATTGTCGGACATGTCATTTCCACTATCCAGTTTGCATCGCCGGTTGCGGTTGTGTGGAAATGAAGCATGCCACATTTTGGCATTTGTTTTAATATCTTATATAATTCTTCTTGTTCAATTAAATCTTTCGACTTCACAACGGATAAAGAGCCAACCAGTGAACTTTCACGTAAATATATATATCTTTTCTGAAATCATCATAATCTAAGGCTTTCCTCCATATAAACTTAGAGGTTCATATTGTGCCGAAAGTCAGATACGACCTATATACTTTATTGCAAGTAAGGTGATATCATCTGATTGAGGCATTCCTGATGAAAATTTAGTAACATCTTGTATGGATTCTTTTACAACCTCTTCAATAGGATGAGCCAGGTGAGTTTGAAGATAGTTTTCCAAACGCTCTTCCCCATAAAGCTGTTCATGAATATTGAAAGCTTCAGTTACTCCATCCGTAAAAAGGAACAGAAGGTCGCCGGGAATCAATTGTACTTTTTTTGAATGATATATAAAATCTTCCATGCAACCCAGAACAGTGCCTGCGGTCATTTGTACCTTACGAACCTGGTTTCCTGAAAGGATATATGGAGGATTATGGCCGGCATTGACATATTCAACCTCCCCGGTCGTCGTGTTGAGAATACCATAGAAAACCGTAACAAACATGCAGGAAATGCTTTCATTACAAAGCAATCTGTTCACATAGTTCATACACTCTTCGGTAGATATGCCTGTTAGTCCTGTCGCTCTTATCAGGGTGCGGCTAACCGCCATAAAGATAGCTGCTGTAACACCCTTGCCGGAAACATCGCCGATCACAAAACCCAACCGTTCATTATCGATCAAAAAGAAGTCGAAGAAATCACCCCCAACTTCTTTTGCTGCAATCATAGAAGCGAAAATGGAAAATTCAGTGCGCTCCGGGAATGGAGGAAAAGTTTTAGGAAGAATAGCCTGCTGGATTTCACGGGCAGTCTGCAGATCCTGTTGAATAGATATCAATTCATCATGTTCCTGCAAGCTTAACCTCATCATGGTTATCTCATCCAACGTTTTATTAATGGTAATTTCCAGATCATCAAAACTGATAGGTTTGGTGAGAAAGTCAAAAGCTCCCCTGTTCATGGCTGTTCGGATATTTTCCATATCGCCATAAGCCGAAACGATCACTGTTTTTAATACAGGATTTTTCAGCTCTTTCAACCTCGTGAGTAAAGTCAATCCATCCATTTCAGGCATGTTGATGTCGGAAAGGATGAGCCCTATTTCAGGTTGTTCAATTAGTTTAGTCAGTGCTTCCAACCCATGATGAGCAAAAACAAAATCATAAACGCCATCCCTGATCTGCCTGCGAAACTTTTGTCGGATCAGTGGCTCAAGATCCACTTCGTCATCTACCACCATTATCTTTACATTCTTCATCAACTGTTCATCCATAATTAAATATTTTAGTCTCTTTTCTTATAGAAATTTGGTGCTGAATTTAAATCATCTTCATTATAATTAATTTGGGAGCGATATGGTAAACTCTGCAAATTCGCCCTCTTTCGAGTCAACCTTTACTTCACCATTATGTTCCTGAACGATAATATCATAACTTATCGACAATCCTAGTCCTGTGCCTGAACCGGCAGGTTTGGTCGTGAAAAAAGGATTAAATATCCGGTCAAGGATGGTTTGCGGGATTCCTTTTCCATTGTCCCATATCCGTATGATAATTTTATCCGGCGTCTTTTGAGTACTTACCCTAAGGATGGGGAAATAGGAATCTTTCAGCTCCTTTTTTTTCTGTGCTGTTGAATAACAAGCATTATTGATCAGGTTAAGGAAAACCCTGCTCATATCCTGGGGGACCACATTAACCAATCCGATGGATGGATCATATTCCGATTCAATTTTAATATTGAACGTATTATCGGTTGCCCTTAAACCATGGTATCCGAGGGCAACATATTCACCAAGCAGTGCATTCAGGTCGGTGGGCTGAATCTCTCCCGATTTGCCCCGGGAATGGAGCAGCATGCCGCGGATAATGCTGTCGGCTCGCTTGCCGTGTTCATTGATCTTTTTAACATTGCTTTCAATATCCCGAAGAATACCTTTCAAATAGTCCGAATCTTTGGGATCAATAATTCCTGATAATTTGTCTATTTCTTCGATTACTTCTCCAGCCAGTTCCACGGAAAGCTCAGAAAAATTATTGACAAAATTTAAAGGGTTCTTTATTTCGTGGGCAATTCCCGCGGTGAGTTGTCCCAGCGAAGCCATTTTCTCAGATTGAATCAACTGGGTTTGGGCAGCTTTCAGTGTGGCAGTCCGCTCTTCGACTTTTTGTTCAAGTGTGCGATTGTACTCTTCCAGCTTGGCATGTGAAATTTCGAGCTTTTCACCGGCTTCCTTCAAATCGCTGATTGTCCTGGTGAGGGTATCCTGCATATAATGAAATGCCGCATTGAGCCGACCGATCTCATCCTTTGAATTGATTACGGGAAGTTCAACATCGAATTCACCCTTAGCAAAAGTCTCAGTGGCTAAGGTGAGCCTGCGCAACGGACTGGTGATAGAACGCGAGATCAAAATAATAATTAGGATGAGGATGGCTCCACCTCCCAAACCGAGGCCCATAACTATCATTCTCAGGCGGTTTGCATCAGCCATAAACTCATCAACAGGAAAGACAACTCCGAGGGACCAGCTATTTAAAGGTACCGGGGCATAAGCAATCCAGCTGAGTTTTCCGGTCTTCATATTACGATATTCAATTTCTGCGAAACTGGTCTCCCCTTCGATCATGTGTCGTCCTATTTCTCGCAAGGCTGATGATTTTTGTTCATCCGCGATACTGAAAATAGTTTCGTTCATGATAAAATCCTTAATCGGATGGGTTATCATACTGCCGGTTTTCGAGATCATAAACGCATACCCTGTCTCATACACCTTGATTTCATTCACGTATAGCTGCAGCCAGTCAAGAGAAAGATCGATGGTGAGGATGCCCACGAATTTCTTTTCCCCATCCTTTTCAGAATACAAGGGAACTGAGTAAGTGGAAAGCAACATATCCGCACCACCTGTATCAAAGTATGGTTCACTCCATAATGCCGTACCAAGTTCTTTAGGGATCTGGTACCAATCCATGTAGAAATAAACATACTGGTCATTGCCCAGATTCAGGAATTCAATTTTATCGTCTTTCCGGTAATAGTAGAATGAGTAAAACTTCTCCGATTGATTTTTAAAGAAAGGCTCAAAAGCAAGGCAGGCGCCTATTATATCCTTGTTATTTTCAACCATCATCCTGAGCAAACGGTTCATTTCTGCTTCATCAAAATCATTTTGTTGATAGATCTGAGCAAAATTGTCAGGGACCCGCTGAATGGAGCTTAACACTTTTTCAATTTTTGAAACGGTACTTTTGGTGAGGTATTCAGCGTTTGATTTTAAATTTTCAACGACAATATCACGGGTGATTTTTAATGTATAATGAAAGATCAGGATGAATATAACCATAATGCTTACAAAAACATATATGATCATCTTAAACGCCAGGCCTCTTCGTAGTTTTATCTGTGATTCCTTTACCATATGCTTATCATTTCAATGATAATCATCGACTTTCCGGCAATTTGTTATAGGGTTTATAAAATGAATGATAGGGGGTAACCTTGTTAATGAACCGATTCTCTATCATGATCTGCTGAACAGTCTCATAATCTTTTTGCAGAAGGTTGGTATTGATCGTATCACTCCCTGTAGGAATATACAGTTCCTTATAATGGCTTAGCATCCATCGCTGATGAGAACGGTTGACAGGTTGGTTTTGCTTTTTAGCATATTTTTCCACGATGTCAATAGCTTCCTCCTGGTTATTAAATGCATAATTCCAACTTTCCAAAGCGGCAGTAACGAAATTCACACACAGTTCCGGATCCTCTCTGACCTTTTCAGCAAGACAGTAAATGCCATCTTCAAGGAAATTTAATCCATAGTCTGCAAAAAAGAATTTATTCAACTCATCCTCATTAGTCCCGTTGTTTAAAACAGAATGGTACTCATCGAACCAATTGGCATTGAGGATATCAACCCCACCCTGGAGAAAAAGATTATTGGTACTGCCAATCAGGATAATTTTGACATCAAGGTTATATTTTTTAAACAAAGCTTGGGGTTGCCTTTCGTACCCAATCCATATTCCTGCCCGTTTGCCATTCATATCCTCGAGTTTCGAGATTCCGCTGCTTTTTTTAGTTATAAGCATCAGGGAAGAACGGGATGACAATTGTGCAATATTAACGATATCAACGCCCTTATCCCTCAGCTCTATAGCATTAACCAACCACAACATGGCAAAATCAGTTTTTTTATTCCTTATGGCTGGTGCGACAGGCATGAGCGGGTCAAAGGGCATCATCTCCAGGTGTATTCCATGTTTTTCGAAAATCCCTTTTTCAATCCCGACATAATAGCCGGCAAATTGAGCCGAAGGAACCCAATATGGAAGCAGCCTTATCTGATGCATCGGTTTGCCAGTGTCCTGAACAATAAGATTTTCCGTATTAATATTGACTGGAGATTGTACAGGCTGGTTATCGCATGATCCAAATGATATAGCCAATATAATGAGGAGAAGAAAAACATTGGTATTCCTGGTTTGAGATGGAAACGAAACACAAAATTCAATGATTGGTTTACACCAACATGGAATAGAAAACAACCTGATCATTGACATGATAAAAGTATTTTTACATGAGTAAAAATACAAAAAGACAGACACCGATCTCATCTATGCGTCATATTAATTTTCTATTTCCCTTTTTGATCTTTCTCCGGATGGCATTTATTAAAAATTCCATTTGAGACGAATGTAATAAAGAGATCCGTAATCGCCGAATTCCGTCAGTTTATCTCCCCAGAAAACCTGCCCTATGAGAAGAAGCGACAGGTTGTTGGTAAGGGAAAAGTCGACCGAGGGTCCGGCAAAACCTGATTTGTCATTGGGATTGAAAATGCAGGCCAGGTCGGCCCTGATGAGGGGCGATACCGGGTAGCCAATTCCCGCATATAACGAATGCATGGCACGGGTGAAGTTTTTTGCGGATATATCGGCGTATAGCGATAATAATGTCCCATTACTCGCTGGTCCCCTTGTACCGGCGCTGTTGAACAAGTAGGAACCGTTTATAAAAAGAGAGTTTTTGAATGTGTAATTCATACTAACAGAACCAACCAGTACACCGCTGCTGTCCGAAAAATGTTCATATGGATGAAAATAGCTCAATTCCCCCGTAAATCCAGCTCCTTTGATATCACCTGACCAGCCGGCTCCTACTACCATATCCCCTTTCATTACCCCGCCAAACGCCTGGAAATCATAATTCCAGCGATTAAAACGGTACATGAGGGCTGAAGTAATTTTATCATCGTGATCAATTTTAAATCCGATCTGCACCGAAGAAGTCGTCCCGGTGAAATATTCCAGTAAAACAGCATCACAACCGGGCCTTTCCACGTAATCAAAATCAAAATAGTTGAAAGAGTTAAAGATATCATTAGGCGTCCAGACCAGGTTGATGCCCCAGTTGATCCGCTGCCTGCCGACGGTTGTTTCAAAATTTCCCACCTTCCACTTAACATTCACGCGGTCGATATTTGAATAAAAATAATAAGATGAGTCACTTACCCAAAGATGAGTGAGATCGAAAAAGCCATCTTCGATGGTCGACATCTCGGCATAATATGGATAATAAAGCTGGACCATCTGCCCCAGGTTCATGTTATTCCTGACCCCGACGTGGAAGGAAAAGGAATTGCCGGGAGCCCAGCGGAAATCAAGTCTGTTATTTATTGACGTCATAGTTTGCCATTGGCTTGTGGCCGGCGGAATCCATAGATTCTGAAGTGTTTGCAAATAACCGTTCAACCGCCAGTTCCGCTCCTTCTCCTGGGCTTGAAGATTTAATGTAAGAGAGATTAATATTAATATGATGAACCTTTTCATCAGAATTTGGTGTTCACATCAAATTTAATTACAATGTAATGCTTTCGAAAAGACAAAAACAAGGTGATAAAATCAGTATAATAAATTATTTAGTTTTAAGTACTTTAAATTTCAAAATTGTAATATTTATCATTTGCATTTGGGATGATGGTGAACATTGTAAGAATGAGAGGGGAGAAGTTACACCTCCTATAATACTTTTTAAATTTGTTAATTAAACAAAGATATTACATAGTCCTATATTTAATCAAAATTGTAAAATACAATGAAATATTTAATAATTAACTACATTTGATGAGGGTAGTGATAGAACAGCTTAACAATCTCAGGCATTAAAGTTAGGAAATCTCACAATGAGTGAAAAAGAGGATATAAATTCAAATAATTTTAATCCAGCCAATGATTGGAAAAAACAAGTTATCGAAGCATTGGGTTTACCACCACAGTCAGAGTATAGCAAAAAGAATGTATTAAAATATAATAGTGCTAAATCCATCGATGAATTATTGATATATTATGGAGAAGCATTACTCCTTTCAACAGCCTCAATAATAAAGCGACTTAAGATGCCAAACCCAAGTGGTATACGTTTAGGTATCATGAGTATTATTAACAAGAAATATACTGACCAGTATTATTTTGGATTTTTTAATTTGTTTTCGTTAGGAATTTTGTTTGTGTTTAACGAAGCAAAAGAATATTTAAAAGAGGACGTCAAATATGAGTTAGACGAGGAAGACTATGAGCTATTACTTAATAGTAGTGGGGTGTATTTTACTGAATTATTAGGACTAAAAAAAGATAGCTATAGAGAGAATGAATTTGTCAATATATTTTTCAAATATATAGATTTTTACAATATTCATCCAGTTGTCAAAAATTCAGATTTTATTGATAAAATAAAGGAGTTTTATGAAATTCATTATTTCAATAATGTCAAAATGGACTCAAAATCGTTTTTTGACTTCTTTGGTTTGATAGCAATGAGAAATCACTTAGCATTGTTAGATACACCTTCATTTATTGAAAATTATAAACGATTGAAACGGGATAGCAAATTGTAAGAAATATAAACTTTTCTGTACCCTATTTGTACCTCAACACAGGGGTTGAAAACTTAAATTGCTGTTATAGAAATAATTAAAAAGGTTAGTTACTTTTTGCATCAAATGGAAATCGATATAAAATATGCCACTTTTTTGTTTCTCACAGATTTTCACGGATTAAAGCACAGATTACACAGATTATTAGCATTGAAATTTGAAACTTGAAATTTGGAATCAAGTATCTCATTTCGTCTCATCTTTGGCAACCTTCCCATCCTCAATCGTTATAATCCTCCTGGCACGATCCATCACGCGCTGATCGTGAGTGGAAAAGATAAACGTCGTTTTGTACTGCTCATTCATCTTCATCATGATGTCAAGCAATTCGGCGGTCGATTTACTGTCGAGGTTAGCGGTAGGTTCATCGGCAAGGATGAAACGGGGTTTGGAGGCCAGCGCTCTTGCAACCGAAACCCTTTGCTGCTGGCCACCGGAGAGGTCGCCGGGCCGGTTGTCTATCTTATCCGGCAGCCCTACCGCTTCCAGCAATTCAATGGCCCGATGCTGCCTTTCTGTTTTACCTACCCCCTGCAATTGCAGTATGAACTCGACATTTTCCCTTGCGGTTAAAACCGGGATCAGGTTGAACGACTGGAAAACGAAACCAATATTGTGCAGCCGGAAGTCGATCAAACGACGCGAAGGCAGGCTGGTTATATTCGTCCCGTTAATATGCACCTCGCCGCTGGTAGGTACATCCAGGCCGCCCAGCATGTTCAGCAGGGTGGTTTTCCCTGAGCCGGAAGGCCCTACTATCGCTGTAAACTCGGCTTCTTCAAATGATAATGAAACCCCATTCAGTGCATTGACCGGAATTTTAGTCTCCGCGTAAACCTTGTGCAGATCTTTTGTGCTGATAACGCCCATAACAATTTAGTTCAAAGTGCAAAGTTGAGCCCCCTCTAAAAAGGGACATTAATATAAATTGAAAAAATAATAATTATCGGTAAAAGTATGACTTTGGAAAAATGCCTGTCTGGATTTCGATGAAAATTTAGCTTCAGAGAAAAATA